>CAZBNX010000107.1:3426-4876 GCA_964493255.1 uncultured Pseudomonas sp. | reverse complement strand
TGTCGTTGCCGCCCATGCCGTAGAGGCGTTCGCCGCGTGTGGCGATGCCCGTGCGGTTGAGGGTTTCCGCTGATGAAGAGCCTTGAATAACGCCTTCTTGTACGGCGGTTGTGTTCAGCAAGTCCAAGTTCAACAAGCTGGCGCCACCAGAAGAGGCCACGTTACCGGCAGCATCTTTAGCCGCGATGGTAAAGCCGCTCAACAGGCTGACATCTAGCAGTGCGCCCGCAGGCCGTACCGAGGTGAGGAACTCGTTAATTTTTAGGTTATCGAGCGTGCCACCGTCAGCGGCGGTCAACTTGATGGAATAACTACCGCTCGACAACACCCCCCGCGTTGACCAGCTATCTGTCAGCGTGACGTTAATCCCCAATTCGGTTGCCAAGCTGGTGGAGTACACGAACGGCTTACCGCTGCCCAAGTTCACACCCTGCGCACTGCTATAGCTAACACTGACCTCTTTCAGGTTGTTGTTGACGTCCGAGGCCGAGAAGCTATTGGCGTTACCAATATTCAGCGCGTTCAATGCAGAAACGCCCACAAGACCCAGCAAGCTATTGCTGCCAGCGGTCACGGTGGGGCCTGCTTCAGCCGTGGCGGCAACGCCGACCGTCGCGGTGTTATTGCGAATATGGCTGTAATCACCGGTGAGCATATTGACGGTGATGGTTTCACCGCGTGCGGTGCTCACAATCAAGTTATTGCCGCTGATGCTGGTGTTATTGGTGCCGCTGATGTTGTTGGTGCTGGCGTTATAGGTGTATGTCACGCCGTCGAGGGTAACGGATTGCACATGGCCGCCGTCCGCACCGAAACCGCCGCCCGTGAGCAGCGAGCCTTGAATGGCAGGGTTCATGCCATCCAAGCTGGTCAGGCGGTTGCCATCCATGTTGGTGTTGGTCACACCGTCATACGCGATGGGATTCATCTCAGCCATGTTGACGGTGCCGTCAATGTCATAGGCATACGAGGTGATTTTGTTCGCCACCAAGAAATCTTTCCACAGCGCTTCTTCGCCAGCCTGAATACCGTTTTGGCTACCTAAAGGACCAGAGCCGTCCCAGTCGGTGCTCTTGGTGGGGTCGCCGTCGGTTAAGAAGTAGGAAACATTCTTCGCGCCGCTGAGTTTACCGGCGGTGGTATTAAAGGCGGATTCAGCCGTCAATAATGCGGAGTCGTAGTTGGTGTAGCCACCCGCTGCGAGGTTGCCAATCAGCGTTTTAGCGGCACTCACCGAAACCCAGCTTGAGCCTTGAGCGGTTCCCACATCAGAGAAGGTCACGATGCGCACCATTGTGGTGCCCATGGCGGAGTACTGGTCCAGCAGGTTGTAGGCAGATTCCTGCAACATTTGCAGCTTGCTTTTACCGGCAATGACGGAGGCGCTGGTCATGCTGCCAGAGACGTCCAACACCATCATGACGTTGGTATTTTGCGCGCTTGAACTGCT
>CAZBNX010000107.1:0-3326 GCA_964493255.1 uncultured Pseudomonas sp. | reverse complement strand
TCGTTGGTGCTGGCGGTGTCGTTGCCTGACGTGGGCGCATCGTTCACCGCCGCGACCTGTACCGTTACGGTGGCGGGCGTTGAACTCGACGTGCCATCAGTGACGGTATAAGTGAAGGTTGCATCACCGTTGAAATTGGCGTTTGGCGTAAACGTCACGCTGCCATCGTGGTTGAGTACCACTGTTCCACCCGTGCCGCTGGTAACGCTATCAATTCGAATGGCCTGACCTTCAGGGTCGCGGTCGTTACCCAGTAATTGCGCGGCGGTAAAGGTGACGGGCGTGTCTTCGGTGGCTTGTACGGTGTCATTAACCACTATCGGCGCTTGTGATGCAGACACTTGCACGCGAACGCTGGCAGTGGAATCCGCTTGGCCGTCGGTGGTGGTGTAACGAATTTCCGCCTCGCCAATAAAACCGTCATTCGGCGTGAAGCGCAGTTTGGTGGGTTCACCATTAACGCCGTTCACGATTTCCAGTTGCCCAACGAATGGATTAACCAGCTCGGCACTCAAAATGTCGATGGCGTCGCCATCAATATCTGTGTCGTTCGCCAGTACATCAATGAGTACCGGCAAGCCTGCGAGTGCGGTGGCTTGGTCATTAACGGCAGTGGGGGCGTCATTGACGGCATCGACTTGCACGGTAACGACGGTAGGCGCTGACGTTAAGCTGCCATCGGTGACGGTATAGCTGAAGGTCGCGTTACCGTTGAAGTTAGCGTCTGGCGTGAACGTCACGGTGCCATCGGCGTTGAGCACCACGCTACCGCCGGGGCCGCTCGTGACGCTGGCGATACGCAAGGTGCCGCCGTCCACGTCGCTATCGTTGTTCAGCAACTGTGCGGCGCTGTAAGTGATAGGCGTGTCTTCGGTGGCGTTCAGGGTGTCTTGCACCACGACAGGCGCATCATTCACCGGCGCGACTTGCACGGTCACGGTCACGGGCGGCGCAGATGTGAGGCTGCCGTCGGTCACGGTGTAGGTAAAGGTAGCGTTGCCGTTGAAGTTGAGGCTTGGCGTAAAGGTTACGGTGCCATCAGGGTTGAGAACGGCGGTGCCCCCTGTGCCACTGGCCACACTGGCGATTTGCAAGGTATCGCCATCGACATCGGTGTCGTTGCCCAGCAATTGTAGGGCGGTGAAGGTGATAGGCGTGTCTTCGGTGGCGCTCAGGGTGTCAGCAACAGCAACGGGCACATCGTTGACTGGATTGACTGTGACCGTAACGCTAGCCGCTGCACTGTTGTCGATGCCGTCGTTAATCACATAAGTGATAGTGGCTTTGCCGTTGAAATTCGCGGCGGGCGTGAAGACCAATTGGTTATTCACAATCGCCACAGTGCCTTGAGCTGCCGGAACGGTGGCGGAAGTAATGGCCAGCACGGTGCTATCAATATCCGTGTCGTTGGCCAGCACGTTGATAGTGATGGGCGTGTCTTCATTGGTGGAGACAGAATCAACAATCGCACGCGGCGCATCGTTGACACCCGTTACCGTAATCACCAACTCC
The DNA here is from genome assembly GCA_964493255.1 of uncultured Pseudomonas sp. Classification (GTDB taxonomy): domain Bacteria; phylum Pseudomonadota; class Gammaproteobacteria; order Pseudomonadales; family Pseudomonadaceae; genus Geopseudomonas. The sequence continues at coordinate 1,814 of CAZBNX010000107.1, read as the reverse complement.
GCTTGGCTGCTGTTACCAGCGGCGTCCGTGACGGTGTAGGTGAAGGTATCAGGTGCGGTTTGACCTTGTGGCAAGCTGTCGGCGCGGTTAGCTGCATATTGATAGCTGCCGTCCGCGTTGACTTTGAGCGTGCCGTAGGTGCCGTTTATCAGCCCACCGAGGCTTCCGGCTGTGCCATTGCCGGTTAAAGCGCCGGTACGAATCGCGGTAATAGTCATGGCGCTGGCGTCGCTGTCGTTGAGCAGCAGGCCATTGGTGGTCGCTGTGCCACTGATAGACGCATTTTCCAGCACGCCGCGCAGGTCGGTGACTGCGTTCGGGCCGGTGGCATCAATCGTGAGGCTAATCGGCGAGGTGGTGGCGCTGTTGCCCGCGATGTCCGTCACTACTGCACGGAACTGATACGGGCCATCGGCCAAGCCCGTTTGTGTCGTGGTGGTGTCCGTCCAGTTAGCCCCGTTATCGGTAGACACTTGATAAACAACGGTGCTGCCGGTTTCTTGACCGGTAATGTCGAGATTAAAGGTGTTGTCGTTACTCAGACGGTCGCTGGTGTTGCTGCCACTGTCAGAGAAGTTATTCACCAAGATATTGCCCGGCGTGACGACAGTATCCAGCGTGGTGGTGTCGGTGATGTCGCCGGTGTTTCCGGCTAAATCAGTCACGCTCATGGTGGCGGTCAGCGGGCCATCCGCCAAGGTGGACAGATTTTGCGCCGCAACGTGTACGCTGCCATTGGCATCAACGCGAATATCCGCACTGTTGACGGTCAGCGAATTGCCTAGGCTGTCACTGATGATAATGCTGTTGACCAAGCTGCCAATGGCGACGTGTCCGGTGAGCATCACCATCGTGGCTTCTTGCCCGTTGACGAGTGCGTCACCACCATCCTCAAACTTGAGGCTATTTTCGCCGTCGTTATTGGTAGGCGCGGTTTGGTCGATGATGAGCGGGCCGGTATTGCTGGTTTTGTTGCCCGCCAAATCCGTGGCGGTCACGGTCACAATAACAGTGCCTTCACCCAATGGCGGCAAGGTGTTATCGGCCAGCGTCCATGTACCGTCGCCGTTGTTGGTGGCGGGGTAGTCTTGACCGTTGATAGTCAGCACGACGCTGGCGTCATGGTCATCAATGGTGCCGGTCAGCATCGGCGTATCGTCGTTTGTAATTAACGGGTTGATACCCACCACAGGCCCCATGGTGTCGAGCACCGTGGTATCTGAAATGGTGCCCGTGTTGCCAGCCGCATCAGTAACCGTCATGACAACCGTCAGCGGGCCGTCTTCTAATGCGCTGAGGTCTTGCCCGGAAACGGTCACAACCCCTTGATTATCAACGCTAATATCAGATAAAGGCACATGCAGTTGCGTGCCTAGGCTGTCGGTGATGGAAACACTGTTGAGCAGGCTATCCGGCGCAATTTTGCCCGCCAGCGTGACCGAGCCTGATTCCGCCGCATTGACGTATTCATCGCCGCCATCGTTGAACTGAATACTGTTTTCACCGTCGCCGTTGCTGGGCGGCGTCAGGTCGATAACCAGCGTACCGTTGCCGGTGGCTTGGTTGCCTGCGGTATCCGTTGCGGTGGCGGTTACTACCACATTGCCTTCTGGCAGCGTTGACAGCGTGTTATCCGCCAGCGTCCATGTGCCATCACCGTTGTTGGTTGCGGTGTACGGCGTACCGTTGACAGTCACGACAACCGCAGCGGTTGGGTCATTCACTGTACCGGTCAGTTCTGGCGTGGTGTCGTTCGTTTTCAACGAATCGACCGTGACAGTAGGCGCAACCGTGTCCAGCGTGGTGGTGTCGGT
>CAZBNX010000106.1:0-4893 GCA_964493255.1 uncultured Pseudomonas sp. | reverse complement strand
CGTTTAATTTTTGAAAGCAAATTTCTTCGTCGTGAATAAATTCGTCAATTATTTGTCGTCTTTCTTCAGTATCTGGAGGCAAAGCTTTTAATAATAAGCGGTAAACCTTTACCATTTTATCTTCAAGATTACTTACTCTTTCCTCAATATCCTCAGCTTTAGCTGGTAAACTTTCTTGTATGGCTTGATCGATATATTTTTTTAATCTGTCACCAATTTTAAACATGTTTCCTTTGTGATTTGGAGATTTTTCTTTTAATTCCTCACGTGTTGCCATACATATCAGAAAACGATTTCTAATCATTTCGTCACGCCAGTGACCAAAAGTTGGATTTTTTTCAGATGGTAAAATATTTTTTTGTTTAACATCATCGGCGGTAATACATTGCCAATCCGATGGCCTTTTTGTTTTCGCAAACTTTTCTATAAATAGAGACGCTACAGAGTAGGACGATTCGATTTTATTTCTTGTTAAATAAATTCCAAAAGATTTATAATTGTTGCTATCCCTTAGTTTTGAAACTTTCATTAACCCTCCTTGTTAAACAATTGTGTAGATTCAAAATAATACAATAATTAAATTATATATTTAAATTTTTTTAGTCAATGTTGAACATTTGTGTGTTCAACATGTTGAACGGCCAAGTGGCCAATCTTGCAACATATTGATTTTATTAGACGCAATGTTGAACATTTGTTGAACATTTGTTGAACATTTGTAGATCAGAATGTTGAACATTTGTTGAACATTTGAGGTCAATTTTCTTATTTTTAGCGGATAACTTTTCTTTTTTTTTGCCTTTACTTCATACTTCTATATCTAAATCTACCGCTGGGATTCGCTCACTCGCCGCTAGGCTCAACCCCTAACGCCTCGCACTTGCTCGTTGTTAAGCTCTCGAAAAAAAACTTTTTTTCGAGAGCCTTTTTAAGATCTAGCTACGAATTTAGAAATTTGGTTTGCAATAAACCGAGGGTAATTAAAGAAATGATTATGATAGCCATTATTTAATTTTAAAACATTTCTATTTGTGCATAAATTTATTAAATTAATTGCGTTTTGAATTGGGAATATTAAATCACTAGTGCCGTGAATGACACAAGTAGGAACTTCAATTTTACTTTCACAGTATTCTTTATTTTTAAAATAATTTAATATCAAAGACTCTTGAAAATTAGCAGCTTGTTTTGTTACTGAAATTTCAATATCACTTAAAAATGTTTTTAGAAGATCTTTGTATTCAATTTCCTGCCCTATCATTAAATTGATATATTCTTTTGATTTTTGATCTGAGTTCATTAGTATATTTTGAGTTTCAGCAGATGCTTTAACCCGTAAAGTTCCTCCTGCTGATGTATTACTAAATACAACAGCTTTAGGAATTGGAACATTTTTTAAATTTAAATAAGATTTTACTGCATAACCTCCCATCGAATGACCTAGTAAATAAAAATTATCTCCATTTTTAATATTTAACATCTCTAAAGCAAATGTAACATAGTCTTCTATATAGTTTATTTTGTTTGAAATAGATTGGCCGATTTGGGGGTAATTTACACAAAAAACTTGGAAATATTTTGAAAGAGTATAAATAAATTCTTTATTCCAACGATTAATATTGGATTTGAAACCACAAAATAGAATGATTTTTTTGTGGTTTTTACCTACACTAATATACTCAAGTGCTTGATTGTCTTTCTTTGTAATACGTATCATTTTTATCAATTCCTAATACAACTAAAAATCCTAATAAAGCAAAAATTGATACGCAATAAATATAATAGTTACTAACGTTTTGCAAGACAAAAACGGTTATAGTATTGGCGATAGCCGCTCCTAGTGTCAAAATTAAACCTGATTTTTTTGAGTCTATTTTATCTAAAATAACCGCAAAAAGTGGAGATAAAAGCGCACCAAATGGTAAGATCATCATTAATTTAAATAAATCATCATTTAATTTAAATATAATAGCAGTAATTGATAAAATAAATACAGATAAATAACCAAATCCAAATCTAAGGAAATATTTTTTACTATTTATAAGAGAAAAAAGTATTGCAATAATAACATAAGAAGCCATTAAAGTCATGTTAAAAGCATTATCTTTTGATTTAAAATTGAATAAATTAAATTGAAGCATTAAAGCAGGTGTCATAATAAATACAACTTTTAAAACATCATAAAAATGAGATAATTTGAAAGGATTACTTTCATTTTCTTTATTAACTATACTTATACTATAAGGTGTAGATGATTTTATTTTGATAGTATTTTTATCTATTTTTTCCATTGAATTAATTTGATATCCTACAGATATATATTTGCTTTCAATGATATTTTTTTCAATTGAAAACCGATCTTTTAAACCTCCTTTGACAAGGTAAAATCTAAATAGAAATAGGACAACTGAAGATGAGACAATAACATATTTAAATAAATCAATACTAACTAAATTAGAAACTAGATTAGCTATTCCACACCCAAAAATAAATGCACTTGATACTATAGCGGAGGCATAAGCTTTATTTTCAAAGTTTTCTCTAGCTAAAATTACAGATGATGCCGCTTCGGCACTAGCAGATGCAACCTGTACAAATCTAATTAAAATAAAAATAAAACCCGAAAATATACCTATTTTATTATAATCTGGGAGTACTAAAATTAGTAAAGTACAAATAGCAGTTAAAGCCATGGTAAATTTATATATTTTAATTGATCCTATTTTATCAATAAAACTTGCAATTAATGTACCACCAAATAGCTTGCCTAGTGACGTAATTAAAACCAGTAATATAGGAATTGAATAAGTCACATTATTAAAATAATTCTTAGCAATAACAAATGAATAAAATAAGAAAATACTGAACTCAAAATATTCTAATGCAGTTGAAGAAAAGATTGTCAAAGATTTTTTTATCATGCTAATTCCCTTTATTGTATTTAAGTTCAAGATAATCATTCACTAGTTCTATATATTCTTTAATAATAGCAATATTTTTATTCTTAAATTTTAATTCATTTACTTTTTTATCCCCCCAACTTATAAATATATTAGGAATTATTTCTTGCTTTTGTATGATAGTTTCTTTGCTAACATTTAAACCATGACTAACCCCTTCGTCGTTTCTTATCTTTAAAATTGATATATAGTTGCTGTTTTCGCTATCTACTGGATTTAAAACTACATCAGAATAAAGTTTTATTTGTTTTTTAGATGTGGCGCAGTATGAAATAATTGGGCATGATCCAGCTTTGCCAGACATTGCTACTTTTTGAGCAAAATTCATACCTTTTACAACATATAAATATGTACATTTTTGAGTTAAATTTGTTTCTCCCCAACCTAGCCCATTTATAAATGAGAACTTTTTAAGTAAATTTTCAGAATATTCAAGTATTTTATGATCAAGTATTTTGTTTGAATTATTCTCTAAATTGTAAACAAAATAATTTGTATTTAATGTTTGTTTTATTGTGTCAAGACTGGTAATCATCGTAGTTCCTCACGCAAAAAATTGGACAAATAAAATCAATTTTCTCAATTTCAATTCTGAGATCTGTATTTTCTCCCTTGATTTTTTCAAATACTAATTTGTTAAATTTTTTATCAATAGATTTTAATTTACGTAACATTGCTTTTTTTTGTCTTATTCCTTTAGATTTTTTAAACATTACTATGCAATAGTCGTTTAAATATTTGTCATACTGTGAATATATTTTATTACCATAAACGATAGAATTTTCTTTAAAAAGACTTCCTAGCTTATCATCTGTTAATTTAATTGAATAGATAGATGGGTGTATTTTTTTCATACATTTATTCATTTTATCAATTCTTTTATCAATATGGAACTCATTATCTAAACTATTTGTATTTACATTACTGTATGTTTTAAAATCTTCTGAAATTTCAATCCCTAGCATAAGAAATGCATTCTTTAGCTCTGTTTTAAGTTTATCAGAAGGTTCCAAAATATTTTCCTCGATTCTTCTTAGAGTATGTTGGGAAAAATTTGTCCTTATTTCAAATTCTGATCTTGACAATTTTAAAATTTCCTTTCTTATATTTTTAAATATCATCATAATTACCCCTAAACATCAAAAGATTATGGAAATAATTTAACACATCTTCTTTTTTTTTGCTATTTTTTGTTTGGCATTTGGCATTTTTTTTTTTGCGACTTATGATTGGTAATCAAGGCTTTTAAACTGTTTTGTTAGTAAAGTTACAATTTTATATGTTCTATTTTTGTTTGGCATTTGGCATTTTGAAATTAAAATTTAGTTGCAAAATATATTTTAAAAACTAATCTGATTTTGTTCTTATAAATTGAATATATATCTACTGTGTAGGGGGTATTGTATGGGATATTTAGAAATTGAATTACTTGAAGAAACGATTAAAAATTTTAGTTCACAAAGCTTGCCTTGCGAATTCGTTTTGAAAATTCTCGACAAGGTAAAATTGATTTTATCTCAATACGAGAACAGGGAATTTAACTATAAAGATGTTGTTAAAAAACAGTGTGAAATCAATTCTGTTTTAGCAAATATTGATTGTAATGAAGAAAAAGAATTGCTTACCAATTACATTACTAAAAGGATAAAAACATTAAATGAACATTGTGAATACAGGATAACTGAAGTCTCAAATTTATTAGGAAAGAGTAACAAATATTGTCTTAATCTTTTTAATAAGCATAAAGTCCCTTGTTACAAAAGAGATAAACACGGCAATTTATATTTAGGTAGTGATATAAAAAGGTTTTTAGTAAAAAATTAATTTTTTAAAGCTTTATTTACCAGATATAATTTAAATATTATTACATCATAATAATATTATTACATTTAATTATTTTTTAAAAATATAACTAACTAATTTTACAATAGAA
>CAZBNX010000105.1:0-4918 GCA_964493255.1 uncultured Pseudomonas sp. | reverse complement strand
TTTGGCTTTTCTGCAAGGAGCCACACAAGAATATCTGGAAGAGCATACGATTGGTGTCGATCGTGGCGTGGTTATTCCCGTTCATGCGGGCGATCAAACCTTTGATTATTCGCAGAGCCAGAAAAAGAACATAAGCAAAGCCGAGCGCTACATTAAGCGGTTGCAGCGCAAACTGGCAAGGCAGCAAAAAGGTTCAAATCGAAGAGCTAAGACCAAACATCGGATCGCCGTTCATCACGCTAAAAAGGCCAACATTCGCAATGATTTTGCCCATAAAACCAGTCGTTCACTGGTCGTGCATATTTCGGGATGATCTGGCCAGCGATTTCGGCATGAGTCGGCCACCCATTTCGGTATCATCCGGCCACTGATTTCGGCTTCATCCGGCCACCTGTTTCGGTATCGTCCGGCCAGTTTGTTCTTCCTTCGTTTTACGGTCTTTGGCATAACAGTTTTTTAACTGTTTGCCGGAGTAGTCATGACACGTAAAAAGAAAATGGTAAGGACAGATATGCAAACTTATCTGGATATATTCCGCCTCAAATTTGAGGCCAAGTTAAGTGACAGGCAAATCTCTCAGGCGCTAAATATTGGCCGGGCAACCATCAGTGATTTGGTTATCCGCTTTAACAACTTAGGCCTCAGTTGGCCGCTGGCAGCCGACTATCCGCTTGATAGCCTCGACAAACAGTTATTTCCTGGCCGTGATTACAGTACGCAGCGGGTCTTGCCGTCGTGGGTGCAGGTACATCTTGAGCTGCGTAGAAAAGGCGTCACCAAACTGCTGTTATGGCAGGAGTATCAGGCAGAGCACGGCAGTAAAGCACTTGGCTACACGCAGTACTGTGAACATTACCGGCGTTGGTGTGCTGTACAAAAACGCTCGATGCGACAGCATCATGAAGCCGGTGAGAAGCTGTTTATCGACTTCTGTGGCCCGACAGTGCCGATTGTGAACCCAGAAACAGGTGAGATAAAACCGGCCGCTATCTTCGTCGCCACCCTGGGCGCATCTAACTACACCTATATTGAAGCCTGTAAAGGTCAGGATAGGGAATCCTGGCTGATGGCGAACAGTCGTTGCCTGACCTTTTTAGGTGGCGTACCCGCATTATTGATACCCGACAATCTCAAAGCGGCGGTTGATAAAGCGGATAAGTTCGAGCCGGTGATTAACGACAATTACAAAGCGCTGGCCAGACATTATGGCTGTGCGTTGATGCCGACCCGACCACGCAAACCGCAGGATAAAGGCAAAGTCGAATCGGCTGTGCTGATTGTGGAACGCTGGGTATTAGCCCGGCTGCGCCATCAGGTATTTCACTCACTGGCAGCGTTAAATCAGGCCATCCGCGCATTGAATACAGAACTCAATCAGCGGCCAATGAAGCATTACAACGGTGCCAGCCGTGAGCAGTTGTTTAACTTGCTCGATGCGCCTGCATTACAACCACTGCCGCCTTACGCTTATGAGTACACCGATTATCGCATTGCCAAAGTCGCCAAAGACTACCACGTACAATACGACTATCACTGGTACTCGGTGCCACACCGTTTAGTCGGTGAGCGGGTTGAAATCAGTGCAACGCAGACGCTGATAAAGGTTTACCATCAGGCGAAATGCGTCGCTCAGCATCCGCGCAGCTATACCCGCTACCGGCACACGACTGATATAGCGCATATGCCAGAAAACCATGCTGCCCATCTGGAATGGAGCCCTGAGCGCATTCGCAGCTGGGCAACCCATATCGGCACTAACACGCTGGCGGTGGTCTTAGCGGTTGAGCGTAACAAAGACCATCTTATCCAAGCGCAGCGCACCTGCCTGGGACTCCTGAGCGAGCAAAAGCGCTATGGCAGTGACCGGCTGGAAAAGGCCTGCGCACTGGCCATCAGTCGCCAACTACCTTATATACCGGTCATCAAAAAGCTACTGAAAAACGGTGAAGATATGCGCTGGCAACCGGATGAAACTAAAACCATTATCCCTGGCACACACACCAACATCCGTGGCTCAAAATACTACCAATAAGGACCACCAATGGACTCACTGCTTATCCAACTGCGCCAGCTTAAGCTGGCGGCCATGGCCAGTGCGCTGGAGCAACAACGTCTTGCGCCCCATACCTATGCCGAACTTAGCTTCGATGAACGATTGGGATTGCTGGTCGAGCAAGAACATCTGGCGCGGGATAACACCCGCTTACAACGCTTGCGCAAACAAGCCAATCTGCGCCTTAAAGCGACACCAGAAGGCTTACGCTATCCGGCAAAGCGCGGCTTGCGAGCTGAACAAATTACACCACTTATGCAAGGACATCACCTGACGTACCACCAGAATATCTTGATAACCGGGCCCACCGGCAGCGGCAAAACCTATCTTGCCTGCGCCTTAGGTGAGCAAGCTTGCCGACAGAATAAACGCGTGCTGTATTACCGGTTAGGTCGGTTACTGGAAAGCCTGAAAATGGGGCATGCTGATGGTAGCTATCTGAAACAACTGGTACAGCTACAAAAGGTAGATATGTTGATCCTAGATGATTGGGGCCTTGAGGGATTTAAAGGTAAACAAGTCAGCGATTTACTGGACGTCATTGAAGATCGCTACGAGCAACGCAGCACAATCATCGTCAGTCAGTTACCGGTCTCGGAGTGGTACGGCTTAATGGATAATCCAACTGTTGCAGATGCGCTGTTAGACAGAGTGATCCACAATGCCCACCGACTGGAATTAACAGGTGAGTCACAACGTAAAAAAACACTGGTTCAGGGTGAAGAAGTCGGGTAAAAAGAGAGGATAAACGAAGGTCAGATCATGCTGGCCGGATCACACCGAAACGCCTGGCCGGATGAAACCGGAACAGGTGGCCGGACAAACCGAAATACGCATTTCATGACTTTTTACGCACAACATTAATAAAACACCCTAATGTTCCTCCCTCTTATATCGAGTTAGAACCGTCATTCCGCAGCTAATTCCAGAATTTAAATAGTGTGATCTGGCGATCAGCTTTTCATAAAAACTACGACACCATCTTGACCGCGATCGACAGTTTTGATCTATTACTGCTATTTGACGGTCTCAAAATATGTCTACCCATCCTGTTATTAAACGCTTAGATCACCTTGGTCTCATTGCCGCCTTTTGTCACGAAATTGGCCTGCCACGGATGATAGATGCCGTTATCCCAAAATATTCTGACCACAATGTTTCTCATGGTGACGCGGTATTGGCCATGCTCCTAAATGGACTTGGCTTTCATAGCAGAACACTGCACATGTTCTCGGACTTTTTTAAGACCAAGCCTGTATCTAAGCTACTCGCCAAAGACATTGAAGCACACCACCTGACTGATGATGTACTAGGCCGCACATTAGATGCTCTATACGAAGCCGATGTCTCAGCGCTCTATCAGGTTATTGCTGAGCGTGTTGTTGATAAACTGGGCTTGACGACCGATTCTGTTCATCTTGATATCACTAGCTTCCACGTTGATGGTGAGTATGCACAAGATGAAAACACCAACGTGATTAAGCTTGTAAGAGGTTATAGTCGGGATCATAGGCCAGAGCTTAACCAAGTCGTGCTTGAACTCATCTGTGAAAACCAAGCAGGTATTCCTGTTTACATGCAAGCACTGAGTGGTAACACCAATGATGCCAAGGCATTCGCTGAAGTCACTAAAAGACACATACATTGCCTAAAAGCCGCGCAAAATAGTCGTTACTTTATCGCTGATGCCGCTTTGTACACCGAAGAAAGCATCTCCTCGCTAGATGAGCAAAATCAAAAATTCATTACCCGTGTCCCCATGACCATCAAGCTCGCAAAACAAGCACTACTTGCGCTAGAGCCAGAGCAATTAAGCACTATCGGTCATGGCTACTCAGGATGTTGGATAGACTCGGATTACGGAAAGGTCAATCAACGTTGGTTGCTCGTTCACAGTGAACAGGCCACCAAGCGGGAAGAAATCACTTTCTTCAAGAACTTAGAGAAAAACATAGCAAAAGAAATCAAAGCGTTGGAAAAGCTAAGTAAAAAACCATTCGCTTGTGAAGTTGACGCAGAATTAGCGTTTAACGATTTCAAGAAACAATGTGACTTACTTGGGTTTGAACAAGGCACTCTCATCAAACAGCCGACTTACTCTCATTCGGGCCGCCCAAAGACAGATGAAGCACCGACAGGATACCAATACTTTATCGAAGCCGCCCCCTTCACCGACCTAGAAAAAGTAAAACTGGCTAAGCTCAAAGTAGGCATGTTTATCCTCGCGACGAATGACACCGACAATGAAGCACTCACCATGGCGGCTCTTCTAGCACATTACAAATCGCAACAAAAAGTCGAGCGCGGCTTCCGTTTTCTAAAAAGCCCTGAGTTTTTAACCTCTTCCATCTTCTTGAAAAAGCCTGAGCGCATTGAAGCGTTGCTAATGATAATGACGTTGAGCTTGCTTGTTTACGCTAGTTTAGAACACAAAATCAGAGAACAACTCGCACAAACCGAAGCGTTCTTCCCAAGTATGGTAAAGAACAAGACGACCTCCAGACCGACGGCACGTTGGGTCTTCTTGCAATTCGAAGGCATAGATACGCTAGAGATTAACGGCCAAAGGTCCATCACTGGACTTCAAGATCACCAAACACAACTACTCAAATTACTCGGTAGATTCTATGAGGTAGTTTATTCCTAAATTAGCTGCGGAATGTCGGATCTAACAACCTATTGGAGTTATTTTATGAAACGTTCTTTTCGCGAACATCAGGCATTACAGATCGCACGATACATCCGTAGCTACTATCGGGGGACTTTTTATATTGAACAGTCCGGCCCATTTCATTTTGATGCCGGACGTGCATGTTATGATCACGTTGATAACGTGAAATGGAAAAAACTTCTCGCTCAGATCAA
>CAZBNX010000104.1:0-5037 GCA_964493255.1 uncultured Pseudomonas sp. | reverse complement strand
TGCCCGCAACTGGGCATCACGATTCCGGTCGGCAAAGATTCCATGTCGATGAAAACCCGTTGGCAGGATAACGGCGAAGAGAAGAGCGTCACCGCGCCGCTGTCGTTGGTGATTTCAGGCTTTGCGCCGGTGCAAGACATCCGCACCACGTTGACGCCACAACTGCGCCTCGACCAAGGCGACAGCGAATTGCTGTTGATTGATTTGGGTCGTGGTCAGCATCGCGTGGGCGGTTCAATTCTCGCGCAGGTGTATGGCCAAATCGGGCGCGCGGTGCCGGATGTGGATAACGCCGCCGACCTGAAAGGCTTCTTTGATGCGATTCAAAGCCTCAACCAAGAAGGCCGTTTGCTGGCGTATCACGACCGCTCCGACGGCGGTTTGCTCACCACGCTGCTTGAAATGGCGTTCGCCGGACATTGCGGCTTGGCGCTGAACCTCGACGGTTTAGCCCGCGACGCACAGACCTTAAACGCGGCGCTGTTTAACGAAGAACTGGGCGCGGTGATTCAAATTCGTCGCACCGACCGCACCGACGTGCTGGCACGTTTGGCCGCCGCTGGTTTGGGCGATTATGTGCATGTTCTGGGGCAGCCAGTGGCGGGTGGCGACGTACGCTTAACCTTCGGTGAAACAACGGTTTATCAAGCGGAACGCCGCGATTTACAGCGCCTGTGGAGCGAAACCAGCTACCGCATTCAGCGCCTGCGTGACAACGCCGACTGCGCCGACCAAGAGTTCGACAACCTGTTAGATGACAGCAACCCCGGCTTATCGGTGGCGCTGTCGTTTGATGTGAACGAAAACGTGGCCGCGCCTTTCATCAACACCGGCGCACGTCCGCGCATGGCGATTCTGCGTGAGCAAGGCGTCAACGGCCAAACCGAAATGGCCGCCGCGTTTGACCGCGCCGGTTTCAGCGCCGTTGACGTCCACATGAGCGACATCATTGCCGGGCGCGTCAGCTTGGACAGCTTCAAAGGCTTGGTGGCGTGCGGCGGTTTCTCCTACGGTGACGTATTAGGCGCGGGCGGCGGTTGGGCCAAATCCATCCTGTTCAATGCGCGCGCGCGTGACAATTTCGCCGCCTTCTTCAACCGTGCCGACAGCTTCGCGCTGGGCGTGTGTAACGGTTGCCAGATGCTCTCGAACTTGAAAGAACTGATTCCCGGCAGCGAAGCATGGCCGCGTTTCGTGCGTAACCGTTCTGAGCAATTCGAGGCGCGTGTGGCCTTGGTGGAAGTACAGGAATCGGCGTCGATTTTCTTGGCGGGTATGGCCGGTTCTCGTTTGCCGATTGCGATTGCACACGGCGAAGGTCACACCGAGTTTGCGGGTGCTGAAGCGCTGGCCGCTGCGGAGGCGTCGGGCACTATTGCGCTGCGTTTCTTAGACAACCACGCGCAAATTACCGAGCGTTATCCGTTCAACCCGAACGGCTCGCCGAACGGTATCACCGGCCTGACCACCACCGACGGGCGCGTCACCATCATGATGCCGCACCCAGAGCGCGTATTCCGTGCGGTGCAAAATTCATGGCGTCCTGACGACTGGCAAGAAGATGCCGGTTGGATGCGTATGTTCCGCAATGCACGGGTATGGGTCGGTTAATTACGGCTGATGCACGTTAAAAAGGCGTCCTGCGGGACGCCTTTTTTCTGACGTTTCCCAAGGAAAATAAAATGTACAAATTGAGCTTTTTTGTACCCAGTTCGCACCTTGAAGCCGTGAAATCGGCGCTGTTTGCGGTCGGGGCGGGAAAAATCGGCGATTACGATTGCTGTTGTTGGCAGGTCGAGGGGCTGGGGCAATTTCGCCCCTTGACAGGCAGCCAGCCGTTTATTGGGCAGCAAGGTACGGTTGAGCAAGTGCCGGAATGGAAAGTGGAAATGGTGGTCGAGGATGCGCTAATTGCCACCGCCGTGGCGGCCTTAAAAGCAGCGCATCCCTATGAAACGCCCGCCTATGAAGTCTGGCGGCTGGCGGATTTTTGAGCGTTACGGACGAATTTCAATCAGCGTGCCGTCTTTAACGAGGTTCCAAATTTCGCGCATGTCGTCGTTTTTCAGCGCGATGCAGCCTTCTGTCCAATCAAGCGTGTGGAAGAACCATTCTGGGTATTCGGCGCTGAGTGGCGTGCCGTGCAGCATAATCATGCTTCCGGCACGTTTCCCATGTTTTTCAGCGACTTGCTTGTCTTTATCGTTCGGATAAGAAATGTGCATGGCCAGATTGTATTTATCGCTATTTTTGCGCCAATCAATCAAATAAGTGCCTTCGGGGGTGCGTTTATCGCCCTCAAATTGTTTGGGACCTTGCTTTTTTCCGAGTGATACGCGGTAGCTTTTGAGCACTTTACTGCCTTGCAAAAGCTGTAATTTGCGCTCTGATTTGACCACTAACACCTTGTCGATGGAGGCGCTTAAATCCGCCAACGCAGGCGTGTTATTCGCATAGGTGAACGAGGCAAACAGAAGGGAACAAGCAACAAACAGCCAGCGCATAGCGACAAATTCCAAGCAAATAAAAGAAGAAAGTGTTGGCATTTTAGGAAAGCCCTGACGCGAGGGCAAAACCTCTCGTGAGCTACAGATTTCGTGCCATGATGCGATTAATCGCGTTTCTATGAGAATACTCCATGCTGGATGAGTTGCGCCGTCGTGTTTTAACGCATCAACCCGAACAATTATTGTCGGGTCATCGCCCGGAAGCGGCGGTATTGGTGCCCCTGATGTGCGCGCCAGAGCCGCACGTCGTGTTGACGTTACGCGCGGCGGGGTTGTCTACGCATGGCGGTGAAGTGGCGTTTCCCGGTGGTCGCCGTGACCCTGAAGACCGCACCTTAGCCTGTACCGCGTTGCGTGAAGCGCACGAAGAAGTGGGATTGCTGCCCGCGCAGGTAGACGTCATCGGGGCGCTGAGTGCGCGTCTTTCCAAACACGGTTTGCGGGTGACGCCTTATGTGGGGTTGATTCCTGAAACCGTGCAATTTGCCGCTAATCCGCATGAAATTGCGTCTATTTTTCAGGTTCCGCTGAGATTTTTTTGTCAGCCGCCGCACGATTATTTGCAACGCCCAGACCCGCAAGGTCGCCTCTGTTTTGTGCCGAGTTATCACTATGAAGGCTTCAGGATTTGGGGTTTAACCGCCTTGATGTTGGTCGAATTGGTTAATGTGGTTTATGACGCTGAAATTGATTTATACCGCTAGAGGAGTTCCAGCATGAAATATCGCTTAGGTGATGCCCGCGTTGACGCTCATCCAGAGAGCTGGGTGGCTCCCGATGCCAGCGTGATTGGTAAGGTCAAATTAGAGGCGGGTGCCAGCGTGTGGTTTGGTGCGGTGTTGCGTGGTGATAACGAGCTAATCCACATCGGCGAAGGCAGCAACGTACAAGATGGCAGCGTGCTGCATACCGATATGGGCTGGCCGCTGACGGTCGGCAAAGGCGTCACCATCGGGCACAAAGTAACGCTGCACGGCTGCACCGTCGGCGACCACAGTTTGGTGGGTATCGGCGCGGTGGTGCTGAATGGCGCTAAAATCGGCAAGCATTGCCTGATTGGTGCCGGTGCCTTGGTGCCAGAAGGCAAAGAAATTCCCGACGGTAGTTTAGTGGTGGGCGTGCCCGGCAAAGTGGTTCGCGCCCTCACCGAGGAACAAATCCAAGGGTTACAGCGCAACGCCGCGCACTATGTTGAAAATGCGCGCCGTTATGCGCGTGAGTTGGTAGAGCAGGACGATTAATGATTCAGAAAGAAAAGCCGGTGTCATCGCCGTGCGTCGAAGTGTGCGCGCTGGATGACAATGACATCTGCATTGGTTGCCACCGTAGTGGTGACGAAATCCTTCGCTGGGGTTTGCTCAATAATGACGAGCGGCGCGCCGTGTTGGCCCGCTGCGAAGAACGCGCCCACGCCGCAGGCTTACTAAAACCCCTTGAGAAATAATGCCATGACTGTAATTGGAACACCGTTATCACCGAGTGCGACCCGTGTATTGATGTGTGGCTCGGGTGAGCTGGGCAAAGAAGTCGTGATTGAATTGCAGCGTTTGGGCTGTGAAGTTATCGCGGTAGACCGTTACGCCAATGCCCCGGCGATGCAGGTCGCGCACCGTTGCCACGTCATCAGCATGTTAGATGGCGCGGCGTTGCGTGCCGTCATTGAGCAAGAAAAACCGCATTACATCGTTCCCGAAATTGAAGCCATCGCCACCGATACGCTGGTCGAATTGGAAAGCGAAGGCTATACCGTGGTGCCAACGGCGCGCGCGGCCAAACTGACCATGAACCGCGAAGGCATTCGCCGGTTAGCGGCTGAAGAGCTGGGCTTGCCGACGTCGCCTTATCGTTTTGCCGATAGCGTCGAGGAATACCGCGCGGCGGTGGCTGAATTGGGCTTTCCCTGCGTAGTGAAGCCTATTATGAGCTCTTCGGGTAAAGGCCAAAGCCTGCTGCGGACAGACGCCGATGTGCAAAAAGCATGGGATTACGCTCAAGAAGGCGGGCGCGCGGGTAAAGGGCGCGTCATCGTGGAAGGGTTTATTGATTTTGAGTACGAAATCACCCTGCTGACCGTGCGTCATATTGGCGGCACAACCTTCTGTGCACCGGTGGGGCATCGTCAGGAAAAAGGCGATTACCAAGAATCATGGCAGCCCCAAGCGATGAGCCCTGTGGCGCTGGCGGAATCGGAGCGCATTGCGCGTGCCGTCACCGAATCGCTGGGCGGTCGTGGTTTGTTCGGTGTTGAGCTTTTCATCAAAGGCGACCAAGTGTGGTTCAGCGAAGTATCGCCGCGCCCACACGACACTGGGCTGGTCACGTTGATTTCTCAAGAATTATCGGAATTTGCGTTGCATGCCCGCGCTATTTTGGGGCTGCCAATTCCGGTTATTCGTCAGGCAGGGCCGTCAGCGTCAGCGGTGATTTTGGTTGAAGGCGAATCGCAAAACGTGCGTTTTGGTAATTTGACCGCCGCGTTAAGTGAGCCAGATACCGGCTTGCGTTTGTTCGGTAAGCCGGAAGTCAGTGG
>CAZBNX010000103.1:0-5058 GCA_964493255.1 uncultured Pseudomonas sp. | reverse complement strand
TCGAAGCTGCGTCGTTTGTTGGTCGCGCGTGGTTATCAAGAAGCCGTAACCTTCAGCTTCATCGACCCCAAAACCTTCGCGCTGTTCCATCCCGATGCGGAACCCCTGACCCTCGCCAACCCCATTTCGGCTGATTTATCGGTCATGCGTGTGTCGTTGTGGCCGGGTTTGGTGAAGGCGCTGCAACACAACCTGAATCGCCAACAAAGCCGCGTGCGTTTGTTTGAAGCGGGTTTGCGTTTTGTGGGGCAACTGGATGCGCTGCGCCAAGAGCCGATGTTGGCGGGTGTCATTTGTGGCAGTCGTTTGCCCGAAGGGTGGGCGAATAGCCGCGAAAACGTCGATTTCTTCGACATTAAAGCCGACGTGGAAGCCCTGTTAGGTTCAGCGGGTGCTGCCGCAGAGTTCACCTTTGTGGCAGACGAACACAGCGCCTTGCACCCCGGACAAACGGCGCGCATTGAGCGCAATGGCCACGCGGTGGGGTTTGTGGGGGCGCTACACCCCGAACTGACTAACGCATTAGGTTTAGACCAATCGGTCTTTGTATTTGAGCTGAATTTGGCAGCGGTGGCCGCTGGTCGCTTGCCAGAATTCCGCGAATTGTCGCGTTTCCCAGAAGTTCGCCGAGATTTGGCGCTTTTGGTCTCGCGTGAAGTGCCAGCACAAGGCATGCTGAGTGCTATACGCGCAGCGGCTGGTGAATTCCTTACCGATTTGCGTTTGTTTGATGTCTACCAAGGCAAGGGTATCGACCCATCAAGCAAAAGCGTGGCAGTGGGCCTGACATGGCAACATCCCGCCCGCACGCTCACCGACGAGGAAGTGAATAACAGCCTTCAGGATGTTGTAACTGCATTGGAAACCCAATTCCAAGCCACATTGAGGAAATAAAGCCATGAATGCTTTGACGAAAGCTGCGCTCGTGAACCAACTCTATACCGAACTGGGTTTAGAGAACCATGCAGCGCGTACTGTGGTGGATTCGTTTTTTGAGGAAATTCGTCAATCCTTGGAACGTGGCGAGCCGGTGAAGTTATCGGGTTTTGGTAACTTCGAACTGCGCGAGAAACGCCAGCGTCCGGGCCGCAACCCTAAAACCGGTGAAATGGCAACGGTGAGCGCGCGTCGCGTCGTAACCTTCCGCCCCGGTGATAAGTTGCGCGATTACGTTTTGGCAGGCACTCATGAGCACGCTCTGGCGAAAAGCGCCGCTGACGTCACAAAAAACTTCCCTTCCGCGCAGGCTTAATTTATAATTCGCCGCGTTTTCAGCAACGCTGAAAGCAATGTCGGGGCGTAGCGCAGCCTGGTAGCGCACTTGCATGGGGTGCAAGGGGTCGAGTGTTCGAATCACTCCGTCCCGACCAAAGTTTAGAACCCAAGCTTCTTCGGAAGCTTGGGTTTTTTTATGCCTGCTTGTTTAAGAAAACGCTTGGTGAGAAATTGCTCAAAGCATAACGCCCCATACTGCAATAACGGATTATCAGAATGACCCCAGAAGCCAAAGCCCGCGAAATTATTGACAAAAAATTAGAACAAGCAGGATGGCTCATTCAAGACGTTAAGCACGCCAATCTAAGCGCAGCACTGGGTGTGGTAGTCCGTGAATATCCTACTGATACAGGCCCCGCAGATTATGTGTTGTTTATTGGTAAAAACGCCGTTGGTGTGATTGAGGCCAAAAAAGACGATCTCGGCCAAAATTTAACCGTCACAGAGAACCAAACCGAACGCTATGCCAATGCCACACTTAAATGGCGAAAAGACAATGCGGCTTTACGTTTTCTGTTTGAAGCTACCGGCCAGATCATTCGCTTCACTGACAATGCCGATCCTGCGCCACGCTCACGCGAAATCTTCCACTTCTTCAAGCCTGAAACACTCAAGGTTTGGCTAGAGCAAGCCAACACATTGCGCCAACGCTTGGCAGAACAAATGCCTCCGTTGCCAGCGCAAAATTTGCGTGATTGTCAGATTAAAGCTGTTACTGGGCTGGAAAAATCACTAGCGCAAAACAAGCCGCGTGCGTTGGTGCACATGGCGACAGGTGCGGGAAAAACGTTTACCGCCATCACCTCTGTTTATCGCTTGCTTAAATTTGGTGGTGCCAAGCGCATTCTATTTCTGGTCGATACCCGCAATCTTGGCAAGCAAGCGCATCAAGAATTCATGGCCTACACCCCACCGGATGATGGCCGCAAGTTCACCGAGCTTTACAACGTGCAACGCTTGGTTTCGCCGAACATCGACCCACATTCGCAAGTGTGCATCAGCACCATTCAACGGATGTATTCGATTTTGAGCGGTGAACCCATCGACGAATCAGCAGAGGACATCTCACTCAACGAAATTCAGCAAACAGCTAAACAAGAAAAGTTTGTCCGCTATAACCCTGCCGTGCCAGTGGAAACCTTTGATTTCATCATCATCGACGAATGTCACCGCAGCATTTACAACCTCTGGAAACAGGTGCTTGATTATTTCGATGCCAGTTTGATTGGCCTAACAGCTACACCCGATAAACGCACTTTTGGCTTTTTTAATGAAAACATTGTCGCCGAATACACCTACGAGCAATCGGTGGTTGATGGCGTGAATGTCGGTTATGACGTGTACAGCATCGAGACAGAAATCACCCAAAAAGGGGCGAAGCTCAAAGCCAAAGAATGGGTAGATCACCGTGAACGCGCCACCCGTAAAAAACGCTGGGCAGAAACCGAAGAAGACACCACCTACACTGGCAAGGAGTTGGATAAATCGGTTGTTAATGTAAGCCAAATCCGCAAGGTCATTCAGGCCATGAAAACAGCGGTAGAAACACAGATTTTTCCCGCACGAAAAGAAACACCCAAAACGCTGATTTTTGCCAAAACCGACAGTCATGCCGATGACATCATCAATATGGTGCGAGAGGTCTATGGGCAAGGAAATGCCTTCTGTAAAAAAGTGACTTACCGCGCGGAAGAAGACGCTGATGCGGTTCTGAGTAGCTTTCGCAATGACTACAACCCGCGTATTGCGGTCACGGTCGATATGATTGCCACGGGCACTGACGTAAAGCCTTTGGAAGTGCTGCTGTTTATGCGCGATGTCCGCTCTAAAGGCTATTACGAACAAATGAAAGGTCGAGGTGTACGCAGCTTAGATGGAGAAAGTCTTAAGCGTGTTAGCAACTCTGCCGACGGTGCCAAAACCCGATTTGTATTGATTGATGCAGTCGGCGTAGAAAAAACACTGAAAACCGAAAGCCGTCCATTGGAGAGAAAACCCAGTGTGTCGCTCAAAGACCTATTGCAAAGCGTTGCGATGGGCAGCCGAGATGAAGACACGCTGCTTTCTTTGGGCAATCGACTGGTGCGCCTCGCCAAACAACTGGATGAAAAAGCACAAACACGCATCGAAAAAACGACCGGTGGGGTTTCTGTGGGCGCGTTGGGCAAGCATCTAATTACCGCACTCGACCCCGATGCCATCGTTCAAACGGCCTTGGCGACGGCCAAAGCCAAAGGCATCACCCGTTCAGAAGAAAGTCTGTTACCCGAAGAAATCGAAGCGGCCCGCTCTGAACGTGTAGCCACCGCCTGCGCGCCTTTTGATAATCCTGAAGCGCGTGACGAAATCGAAAGCGCCCGACGTGAGCGGGAACAAATCATTGACCATATCAACCTTGATGAAGTGATCTCCAGCGATTTTAGTGAGCAGGCTGAAACCAACGCCAAAGCAACCATTCAAACTTTTGTGGACTATATCGCCGCACACAAAGACGAAATCACGGCCTTAGGTTTTTTCTACCAACAACCTTACCAACGGCGCGCATTCACCTTTGACATGCTTGAAGCGTTGCATGAGCACCTGAGCAGGCCACCGCTGATGCTGACCACTGAGCGCCTCTGGAGCGCCTATGCCCGCGTGCAGACTTCTGCCGTGAAGGGCGCAGACCGCAAACGCCAGCTCACCGATTTGCTGTCTTTGGTGCGCTTTGCCTTGGGTTTGGATAGCGAACTCAAACCTTTCGCCGATGAAGTAGATAAACGCTTTCAAGCATGGGTTTTCCGCCACAATGCCCAACGCAGCACCGCATTTACCCCCGAGCAAATGGAATGGTTGCGGATGATGAAAGACCACATTGCCAGCAGTTGCAGCATCAGCCGCGACGATTTTGATTACGCCGAACTTGCCGATAAAGGCGGCTTGCAAAAGGTTTGGAGCGCGTTTGGCAAGGAGCTGGATACGTTGATGAATGAAATGAATAACGAGTTGGTGGCGTGAAGATTTTTCATTCAAAACACTGGGAGAGAAAACCATGCGCTTGACACAATTACGGCTTCAAAACTACCGCTGTTTTGACGATTTGACAGTGAATTTTCATCCAGAGTTGACGGTTTTGATTGCACCGAATGGTGCTGGAAAAACGACCTTGTTAGATGCTGTGCGTGTGGCTCTCTGGCCCTTTATCAAGGGTTTTGACTTGGGTAGCCAAACCAGCAAAGCTGCGGATATTTCCTCCTTAGATGTACGTTTGATTCAACAAATCGACGGTAATATGGAGCCGCAGGTTCCTTGCCAAATCATGGCCGTTGGTCAATGGTCGCTGCACAGCCGCAAGGTGGCTTGGACTCAAACCCGTGAGAAAACCCAAGCGCGCGCTAAAACACGATGGGATGCAACTGCCAAGCAATTCACCACTTATGCCGAAGACCTACAACGCCAAGTGCGTGGGGGCAATGCGCCTGTAACCTTGCCCTTGATCTCTTACCTCGGCACTTCACGTCTGTGGTTTGAAGGGCGATTCACGTCAAATGCAGAAGACATTACGCTGGATCAAAACGAATACTCCCGAACTTCAGGGTATTTGAATTGCCTGTCTTATTCATCCAGTTTCAAGGCATTTGCTACATGGTATGGCTGGGTGTGTCGCGCAAATTTAGAAGGCCAAATTAAGGCTTTCCAGAGTCAGCAACCTTTAGACGAAACCGGCCAGCGGTTTGCTCAGGCGACGACAGTAGTGAAAACGGCGGTGGATGCGTTAGTGAGGGAATCCACCGGCTGGCATAG
>CAZBNX010000102.1:0-5122 GCA_964493255.1 uncultured Pseudomonas sp. | reverse complement strand
TTCTCAGCAAATTTTTTTCGTACCAATTTCTTTTGCTCGGAATACATGCAGATAATTCCAATCGGGGGCTCCATGGTTTCTGCCATTTCCTCAACCAGAGCCGCACTGAATCCCAAATCACTTTCGATGTCTTTGAGCATCCTAATTATGGCATTGGCTTCAGTTTGATTTACCAAGCTGGTGCTGCCCTGCTGCTCAGAGTGGTTGGCCTGCTTCCCGAGCACACCAGTATCCAGCCAAGTCACTATTGACCTAATCACATCGGGCGCATGCGAAAAGCATTCCGGGACAGGCCGCTCACCGGTCATAAGCTCACCACCGTAGAAGACCTCCGAAACTAGATCCCCGATGGGTGGCTGCATACGGTACTGGACCTTCAATGTAGCACTGACACCTCGACCATAAGCAGACTCAAAAGCACGCTCAAAATCACTACGCATGACCCGACGAAATTCATCCGATTGACTATGCAACCCCAGATCACGGGCAATAGCCTTGAGATGCTCGTCTGCATAGGTTGGAGGAAGCTGCCGATGATCCCCTACCAGTAGAATCCGGCTTCCCACCTGCATTGCAATCGCCAGTTCGCTGGGTGATGAACGTGCGGCTTCATCGATAATGACCCAGTCGAACCGGTTTTCAGCAAGCTTCAAGTGCTGTAGGCCAATGCCCACACAAGTCCCGCAGACAAGTGTTCTGGCGCGCATCAGAAATTCATCGTAATTCGCCCCATCACTGGCAATACGTTGCAGCAACTCGTCAGACAGCTTGATCAGATCCATGCAACGCTTAAATTCATGCGGCCTGACACCATGGCTCGTAGTAACGCTAGCATAGGCTTGGTCAAGCATAGTTCGTGCAGGCGACTCTGGAGCAGAAGAAATACCATAGTCGCTGGCAAGCACTTCAAACAGATCCTTTTTCATTCCAGGCAGACTGCCGCTTAGCTGCTTGGATTCGGGCGTTTCCTCACCAGCGTCTTGCAGATCCTTCTCCAGTCGCTCGATGCTTTTAACCAGACCGTGAATCTTAGCCTCTACCTCGAGCAAGCTTATGATGAATCCTGAACTGACCCCCAGCGAGGGAGCCATCAGAGACAATCGCATTTTCAGCTCAGCCCTGAAGCTC
The DNA here is from genome assembly GCA_964493255.1 of uncultured Pseudomonas sp. Lineage (GTDB taxonomy): Bacteria > Pseudomonadota > Gammaproteobacteria > Pseudomonadales > Pseudomonadaceae > Geopseudomonas. The sequence goes on along the minus strand of CAZBNX010000102.1, from coordinate 3,994 downwards.
GATTGCTGTTGGGTGACAATCGACTTGGAGTAGACATCTTGCAACTCATCTGAGACTACCTGTTCGCGATTACTGAAACGCACAACATCTAGATCGGTCTCTAACCTGCGACAGTGGGCACGAATACGCTCAGCAGCGGTATTAACAGCCTCGTGCGACTGACTGACAAGTAGAATATTCCTGGCACCCTCTTCACTTATAAGGTAGTGACAGAATGCGGCAATAAATTCAGTTTTTCCGGTACCAGGAGGTCCCTGCAAAAACCCCACAGGCCCGTTTGTTATCAGCTTTGAAAATGCATCTTTCTGAGCATCATTAAGGCCAACAATTTGCCCGCTTGGAGTCTCTCGCTGGTAAACCGAAAAATGCTCTTCTGTCGGTGGCTCAGAAAAGCGCTCGGGAGTAAGGCTGCATCCTTCATCAAAATAGCCAGCCAACCCAGCAATAATAGACTGATGTCCCAATATGCGCTCCATCGCCTTCTTTCGACGAGTCAGCGACGATCTATTCTTATTGCTTTGAAGATAAAGAGTATCGCCTGCCTTTATAGAACCCCTGCCTCCTCCGGAATACACCAAGTACAAATCAGACTTTGTACTTTTACGAAGGTCTATCTCACCAAAATCAATTTGCTTCTCGCCATCTTTTTTGATGAGCCTAATTTTATCATCTGCCTCAAATGACTCTAATACCTCTCCAGAGGCAGCATACGGAATCATGAGACCTTCTTTATCTTTGGTTAAAAAAGGTTCACTCAACACCTCTAGTGTCGGCAACCCCTCGACCTCTGTATCCATGATGGCCTTCCAGATTTTACTGGCCTGAAGGGACCTCGCCTTGATCTCTTGGACATGATCTTCCTGGATATCGCTGCCACTACCCCCATCCACCGAAGGAGCGCTGGAGCCTTGCGAACTTTCGGCTTCCTGATTTCCTGAGGGGGCACGCGCAGTATTGAGAATACTGACAACAAGCGCATCGAACGCCGAATTATTCCCCATAAAGGCCGACAGCTCTTTGAGGCTGCTGGCGTTCGAGACAGAAACATTAATCTCGACATCAACCTCGAAGTCTGCCTCACGCTCAACCCAGTGCGGCACGGTCTCCTGCTGACGGGGCTTGAATCCTCGGGTAAATGTTTTCGAAGACGGCTCATAAGCCGCCTCAAAACTTCCACCTACGCCCCTGAAGACAACCACCGCTTGATTGGCATCCTTGGTGTTAGGCTTGATCGTGACAAAAAGACGCCCGTTATCAGGATAGATCGAGAAATTGAGAGGATCATTTCCGCGAACAGTGACAGAGACGACAGGTCTGACTCGCTTCGGACAGAGCTCGCGATTGAGCGCATCACTAAAACGATCAAGTGCAACGAAGCCTGAATCGCTCCGCAATTCCTCATCAATTGCGGTACGCAGTCCAGCCAGATCGTTATCAGCAGGCTGATCCCAGTCCATACCGAGCAACTCTACCGCCATACGCATGACAGCAAAATTATCACGCTCGAAAGGGGTACAACTTTCAGTGACAGGGCTGTACCTATTATTGAACGGCTCGCTTCCTGACACCGTAAGATCCGGGAAGTCGAGCAGGTAAATCTGTGCAGGCTGCCCTTCATCCGCAGGTACTACGACCTTGATATTGTCAGGATGAATGTCTCCATGACTCAGCTGCTGCTCATGCAAGCACTCGACGGCAGAAATCAACTTGCGGATCAGCTCTTCGGCTCGCGGCGGCTTCATTTGTGGCAATTCGCTCCAGTGTTGACCATCGACAAACCGTTGAATCAGAAAAGGAGTACCACTCCTTTCATATCCAAACTGCTCAATCGCTGGCAAAAATTCGTAGCCACTTTTGCTCAGCATTTCCAGCTTTTCAAAAAAACTGAGCAGCAAAGGCCCCTGCCCTCTCTGCGGGGTATCTGCATGGATCGTAGGCCACTGTTTCACAATGAAATCACCCGAGCGATAGACCTCCTTCTCAGGGCTATCAATGATTTCCTCATCCACCGGGTATAGCCTGTGAATTCTGACACTTGACGCGGAAAACCGCTCAAGTTGTGACTGATCGAAAGCAAACTGTGCTGAGTCTTCAGGAGTTAGCTGATTCAGCTCGTCCAGCAGCTCACCCGCGTTGGCATAACGTGAGCATGGGTCGTGTTCAACCGCCTTGGCGAGAACGCCTGCGTACCACGCATCCGAATCCAGAATGGCATGCCGGATGGTGTCGATGTAATCGGCATCCAATTTGAGAGGCAAGGGCTTTGCTTCGGCTAAGTGCCAGCACAGGAGTCCAAGCGCGAAAACGTCACGGTGGAATGGCGTACCGCCATGCTCTTCTTGGGTGCGATCTTCGGGCAGAGCAATTGCACCAATACTCAACTGATCACGACGCGGCCCAACCGTACCAGCTGGCTGGTGATAGGCTGCGATAAAGTTGGACAGCGCAATAGAACTGGATGGCGAGAACCATACGCTATGGTCACCCAAATCACGGTGTGCAACCTTGCTGCTATGTATGGTGGAAAACTGTGCAACCAGAGTTTTAGCCAGTTTTACCCGACCAAGCTCGTCAAAGTTTTGTGCATAACGATTGATAAACTCATTGAGCCGGTAGTGATTTACTGGAAGCTCGCACAGTTCAGAAAACTCTTGAGTAACGGATTGTAAAGATGGGTTTCTGATCGGACGCAAGCAACGTTTGACTAATTCATGATCCCGCTGCCCTAGATAAACTAGAACATCTCGCTCTCTTGAAAGAATCTTGAAACGCCCCTCTGGGGTTTTGGTATCTACATCATTGAGCTTATTGAAATCCCAAAAACGTAAAAGAGCACGATCGGCCTTGTTGTTTGCGTTTACAGCTTCATATTCAACGTAAACATCACCAGGATGCCTGAAAATTGGCTCGCCCTGCGCTCGAAACCCATCAACCATGAGATCTTTCGGCTTGACACTTCCCTGATTGAGCAGCTCATCAAACACATCAAAATATTGATTCAGACCTGCCGTCTCGGGATGCGGGCGAAACTTATTGTTATATTGGTGCTCGTTAGCCAGCTTCAAGAAGTCATCAATATGCATGACATGCTCGCGCTCATTGTCGGGCAGCTGGTCAAACGTGCAGTTCCCGCTCAACACGACACAAAACTTGATGATTGGCACAAACCCCTTTGGGAAATTCTTCCGAACCGCATTGAGCTTATTCTTGAGAAGATATACTTTCTTTTGCGTTCCAAATACTGGCGAGCTATCACGCTCATCGCCATTCTGATACCACTTGCCACCATGGCTGGTGATTACACCGTGCCAGTGCTTCAGCTCGACAATGATGACGTTTTTATGGGTGACTATGACGAGGTCGAACTCGCCTTCCTTGCCGCGAGAGTCCGCAAAACGAAATCCCGCATAGCCCTTCCATGGCCACATACCGGACGATTGTTCTGCGTCCTTGCCCTTCAGAGACAGCTTACTAAGCTGCTGAGCCATCGACTTGCCATTCACTGGAGCGGCTGCACCAGTCTGATCGGATTGGGTCTCACCCTGAAAGGCCTTACGCATACTCTCAATGGCTTCGACCTCATGGCGCAGGAGGCCTCCTTCCCAGTAACGTACTTCCATATTTCATTTCTCCACAACTAATCTTGCCCAGTGATTATGGGCACGGGTTTCAGTATTCGCTTGGGCGAAACCATCAGGATTGATAAACCTCAAAACATGCTGTGGCGTTTCCATCTGTCTTAATAGGTTTAAACGCATTCAAACACGTTTTTCGCGTATCTAATCACAACTCATAAAACCTCCCACCGTGGATGCACTCGACTTTTAAACTACGGAAGGAGCTCCCTTACAAGCAAAGTTGTAGTAATTGCATTTGGCACTCAGAGCAAAGAGTACGCAGAAGCGTGAGGCTTTGGGTGGCTTAAGCCCACACACCGGCGTTACCTTGAGCACATTCTTTATTCTGTACTCAAGGTTTTGCCATACCAGGAAAC
>CAZBNX010000101.1:1967-5142 GCA_964493255.1 uncultured Pseudomonas sp. | reverse complement strand
TGCTGCCCACCGGGTCTAACCAAAAATCAGTTGACCACAGCCGCACAATGTCCCAACCCAAATCACGCAGCACCGCTTCCCGAATTTTGTCGCGGTCACGCGCCGTTGCGGAACGGTGATAGGTCGCGCCATCGCACTCCACGCCCGCCAAATAACGACCGGGCAAATCGGGGTCTACCACCCCCAAATCCACGCGAAATTTAGACACCCCCACTTGTGAATGCAGTGTCCAGCCACGCGCCTCCAACGCACGCGCGACTTCTTCTTCAAATGGCGAATCAAAACCACCTTGAGAACCAAACACTGCCGCATCCAACGCAACGGCACCGCGTTCAGCAAATTCCAGAAAATGCCGCAAATCACGCACACCGGCGGCCTCGGTGCGCGCAATATCAATCTGTTCAGGGCGCAGGCTGGTAAACACCCGCAAGGCACTGCGCGCGCGCGTAATCGCTACGTTTAACCGCCGCTCGCCGCCTATTCGGTTTAAGGGGCCAAAATTCAGGCTGACTTGCCCCGTGCTATCGGGGCCGAAAGTGGTGCTAAACAGAATCACATCCCGCTCATCGCCTTGCACGGATTCAAGGTTTTTCACAAAAACGGGTTCATCCAGTGACTCTTCAAAATGCCGGTCTAACAAGGGATTACGGCGGCGCGCTTCATCTAATAAATCTTGGATGAGCGTTTGTTGTTTTTGGTTGAACGTGACAACACCTAACGTCAATACGCCCGGCTCAACACCTTCTAAACGGCGCTCAATATCAGCAATTACGGCATCCGCTTCGGTGCGGTTGGTTTGACTGGTACCGCGCTCGTACACACCGCCCACAAAACTCAAATCCACCGCGCGGTCTTCGGTATTGGGGGACGGGAAAGTAATCAGGCTGCCCTTGTAATAACGATGATTCGAGAAGGTAATTAGGCTTTCATGCCGAGAACGGTAATGCCAAGACAGCGTGAGCGTGGGCAAGTTAGCACCAATCAATTCATCCAAAATGCTTTCTAAATCTTCATCTTCGGCAATTTCTTCATCATTGGGGGTATTAGTGAAGAAGGTTGTTGGCGGTAACTGTTTGGGGTCGCCGACCATCACCACCTGACGCGCGCGCGCCATGGCACCAATCGCATCCCACACCGCAATTTGTGACGCTTCATCAAAAATCACCACATCAAATGGCGCTTGATTAGCGGGTAAATACTGCGCCACCGACAGCGGCGACATCAGCAAACACGGGGTGAGCGCCGCGACTGCATTTGGCGCTTCTGCCAACACTTGCCGCAGCGGTTTATGACGGCTTTTCTTCTCCAACTCACGCCGCAAAAAGCCCAATTCATGGCTGGTGCGCGTGTCACGCACCTCATTGATTGAAAGCTGATGATTGATGCGCGCCCGAATGCAATCCGCTGTTAAGCCACGAATGCGCTCATCCAGCTCACGAAAACGTGCAATTTTTCGCTCATGTTCCGTAGAAACAAAGTCGCGCAACACCGGCTCGGCATCGACCTGCAACGCCAGCCAGCCGCGCAAATAGTTTACTTCCAACACCTGCCGCGCCTGCGATGGCAAGACGGTGCCCGCTTCCAGCGCCAGCACAAACGGCTGTAAACCGAGCGCCTGTGCCTCACGCCGCACCCGACGCCAACCGCACCAATTATTCAAGCGCGCCGCGTGCTGCTCCAACGTGGATAAACGCGCAATGAGCTGCGCCAAACCTGTTTCGCCGGGCGTGTACAAGTCACGCACCGCGCAACCAGCCAGCTCGGCGAAAGTTGCTAACGCGGGCTGCAAGGCGGTTTCCGTCTGTTGGTAATCACGCGCTAACCGGCTGATGTCGGCTAACAACGCTTGTTGCGAAGGGTTTAACAACACCTGCACATGACGTTGCACATGCTGCGCGCTGGCCGCGTCGGGGGCTAATTGCGCCAATAACGACAAAACAGCCTGCGCCGATTCCACCACCGCTTGCACACTGGCCGGGTCAGACTCTAAACCGCGCCATTCGGGTACCCCCCGCAACCCTGCGGCCAGCCCCGATAATTCTTTATATACGCCCTGCCATTTGCGTAGCGCCATGAGGTCAGGGCCTACCTCGATGCTATTGAGGTGCGGAACCTGTTCATCCAGCCATGCGCGTAATTGACGCTCCCGCACTTTTTGCAGCGGCCACCAGCTTTCGCTGTAATCGCGCCACAACGGTTCTAGCGTTTTGAGGTCAAGGCGCGCGATTTTTTCGCGCGGCCACGCGACATGAAAGCGCCGCTCGATACCCTGCAAGCGCGTCAATAAGGCTGAAGCGCGTTCAATCGTCGCTAAACGCTCTTGAATATCTTCTTGAAAAATAAAAGAAAAATTCTGACCCGCGTGCTGCATTAGCCACTGAGCAAGCTGCCATTGCGTCGCTAAGGCTGCTGCGCCTTCCAGCGGTTGCGTCAAACCCCAGTAATGGCGCAACCGCAACAGCGTTTCTTGCTGACGATGAGCCAACGGCAGCACGCTGGCGGCGGCGGCTAATAACTGCTCTTGCCAGATAATTCCCCACTTTTCTTGCGCGATAAACGCTAATGGATGTTGGCGCAAATCGCCCACGCTGGCCGCCAGAAACCCTAAACGCTCCCCCAGCGCCCACAGACGTTCTAGGTCAGCGGCTTCGTGTTGGTCGGGATGCTGTAGCTGCAAATCTAAGCGCGGCACCGCCGTATGACTGACCACCACCGCCAACGCCGAGCGCACGCTCCAGCCATTGCGTCGCCGTTGATGCAAGGCGTCAACGACGGCGTTTAATTCATCGCGCAGCACGCGCAAGCGTTGCGTTTCGTGCGCCCAATCCACTTGCTGCATGTTATTACGCGCTTGCCATGCACTGCCTAATTGCTGAAAAACCTCTGCCCGACGCGCGCGGCACGAATGCAGCTCCAGACAAAAATCACCCAATCCCTGTTGGCGCAACCGACGATAAACCACTTCTAATGCGGCGGTTTTTTCAGCCACAAACAACACGCGCCGCCCTAGCGCCATGTTGTGAGCAATCATGTTGGCGATGGTTTGAGATTTTCCGGTACCCGGCGGGCCAATCATCACAAAACTGCGGCCTTCCGCTGCGGCCACAATCGCCGCTAACTGCGACGAATCCGCCGGAAGTGGGGTAAATAACTCGGACGGGTCGAGGCGTTTATC
>CAZBNX010000101.1:0-1867 GCA_964493255.1 uncultured Pseudomonas sp. | reverse complement strand
CCCTTGAATATCCAGCGCGAAATCTTGGCGCAGCATTTCCAGCAACGTGGTGTTAAAGCGTGGCTCATCATCCCCGAGCACTAAACGCACGCCCGCATTGACCGACTTACGCAGCAAATTCACCGGCAACAAAATGAGCGGCGCGCGGTAACTGCGGTCAGCCGCGCCGGGGCGTTGCCAGCGTAAAAAACCAATCGCAAGAAATAAGGTACTGGCTCCGCTTTCCTCCAAATCGCTGCGCGCTTTGCGGTACAAATCAACCAGCGAAGCCTCCAACTTTTCCGCGTCGCGTGGTGCCAGCAGCCGATTTTTTTCTATCGCAACCTGTGCGCTCTCTTCACGCGCCAGCGCCGTCAACCCCTCTTCTTGCTGGCGGGTGGCTGGTAACGCTTCAATAACAAAGGCTTCACCCTGCAACAAACGCGCTTCCAAACGCACGGCATCAGGCACCAATAACGGCACCACAAAACGGCTATCGCGCAGATTTAACAACGCATTTCGCAGCGATAAATCCAACAAACGCCGCTGCCATTGTTCCAAACGTCCCAGCGGGGCGCTGGCTGTGGTGACGGGTTCTGACGGTGCGGGCGCAGGTGCTAAATCCGGCACATCCAACACATCTAAATCAGCAACACGCGCCGTTTCCATTCCGTATGGCAATAAACGCCGCTGCCGCGCGCTGGCAATATCCAACGCCAACACGAAGGATTCATCGCGCAATAAACGCTGCTGCGCTAATCGAATCGCCTCGCGAAATGATTGCCCTTGTGTGAGTAACGCGCTGTCGAAAACCACGATTTCTCGAAGCTGCACCCGCTTGCGGAGCTGCACCACATCATCATTACAGACGCTCGGAAAACGCTCGGCTTGCATCCATAAACCGGAAAAAACTGTTTCTTTTTCAATCACTAATAAAGGATGCAAGCCCATGCGCTCAAACAACGCGGCACAGAGTAACGCGCACTCCAAGGGCGAAGCGCGGCGCGTTTCAATTAACTGTTCCGGGGTTTGCCACGGTTGCGCGTGATTGTTGGCTTGCGCGGGCAAAGCACTCAAGCGCAGCCCCAGCAACACATTCCACAAGGCCGCCGCTTGGGCGCTCAGGCGGGCGCTGTCTGCATGGGCATACGCAAGCAGTTCCGGCGCATGGCCATTGCGCCGCAGCAGTTCACTCACCAGCCCCAATAGATGCTCGACAATCGGTTGCTGTGGCATACACGCCACCGCTAATTGCGCGGGAGCCTGCTCATAGCCTGCCCAAATAAGTGCCGTTTCCGTGGTGGGCGTGTCTTCGGGCATTCGCAAGCTCCTTAGCGTGACGCATTAAAAGTGTATTAGCCCTCGCGCTGCGCCCATTGGTGGCGTAACCAGTCGAGGTCTTCAGGACGTGTTATTTTGAGGTTATCCGCTCGCCCTTCAACCACGCGCGGCGCTAAACCAAAGGCTTCAATAGCAGACGCTTCATCCGTCACCGCAATACCTGCCGCCAGCGCAGCGGTTAAGGCTTCACGCAGAACACCAAGGCGGAACATTTGCGGCGTATAGGCTTGCCATACCGGACGGCGGTCGAGGGTCGCTTGCACGCGCCCTTCTGCATTTACTTTTTTGAGTGTGTCGCGCACAGGAACGGCCAACAAACCACCCACTGCATCGGCGGCCAACGTCGCTAACAGGTTATCCACATCACTGCGCGCTACATTAGGGCGGGCGGCATCGTGAACTAACACCCAATCTTCTGCATTCGCGCCTAACGCCACGAGCTGATTTAGGCCGTTCAACACCGAATCGGCGCGCTCCTGACCACCCCGCGCACGCACAACTGAGGGATGCGTGGCGCAGGATAACAACGGCCAATAAGGGTCATCGG
>CAZBNX010000100.1:1892-5169 GCA_964493255.1 uncultured Pseudomonas sp. | reverse complement strand
CGCACAACTGAGGGATGCGTGGCGCAGGATAACAACGGCCAATAAGGGTCATCGGCGGCCACACTGACCACCACTTTGCGTAAGCGCGGGTGTGTGAGAAAACAATCGAGGGTGTGCTCTAACACCGTGCGCCCAGCGACTTCTAGATATTGTTTTGGGCGGTCGGCTTGCATACGCGCGCCCACGCCAGCCGCAGGAATAACAGCCCAAAACAGAGGAAATGGATTCATTTTCATTGATTTAGCAGATAAAGCGTTTCGCCGTCTTTAATCATTCCCAGTTCATGACGGGCGCGCTCTTCGACCGTTTCAGAACCGCGTTTTAATTCGGCAACTTCCGCTTCTAGCAGGCGGTTACGCTCTAGCAGTTGCTCGTTTTCGCGCTTCTGTTGAGCGATTGCTTCTTCTAGTTGTTGGTTATGGGTAATGCCGCCATCTCCGTTCCAGAGGCGATATTGCAAACCACCCAAGACAACCAATAGCACGACGAACAGCAGGTGTGCTTTTTGCACTTTTGCAGCCACCCCATGCAGAGGAAAACCTTATAAAACAAAGGTATTCCGGCGACAAACAAGACGTTAGCCGCCGGAAAATCACGCCTTAACCGCGAAACTCAGCACGGCCTTTGTAAGGTGCGTTTTCGCCTAATTGCTCTTCGATACGCAGCAATTGGTTGTACTTAGACACGCGGTCAGAGCGGCACAGAGAGCCGGTCTTGATTTGACCAGCGGCAGTACCGACCGCCAAATCCGCGATGGTGCTGTCTTCGGTTTCGCCGGAACGGTGAGAAATCACCGCTGTAAAACCAGCCGCTTTTGCCATTTGAATGGCTTCCAGCGTTTCGGTCAGCGAGCCGATTTGGTTGAATTTGATGAGGATGGAGTTACCAATGTTCTCCTCGATACCACGCTTGAGGATTTTGGTATTGGTCACGAACAGGTCATCACCGACTAACTGGACTTTGCTGCCGATTTTGTCGGTCAGCACTTTCCAGCCCGCCCAATCCGACTCATCCATACCATCTTCAATAGAGATGATGGGGAAACGCTCGGTCAGACCGGCCAAGTAATCAGCGAAACCTTCGGCGCTGAACACTTTGCCTTCACCTTCCAAATCATACTGGCCGTCTTTGAAAAACTCAGAAGACGCGCAATCCAGCGCCAGCGTAACGTCGTCGCCTAAGGTGTAACCGGCGTTAGCCACGGCTTCCGCGATAGCCGCCAACGCATCTTCATTAGAAGACAGGTTGGGCGCAAAGCCACCTTCGTCACCCACCGCTGTGTTCAAACCACGACCTTTTAAGACCGCTTTCAGGTGATGGAAGATTTCCGCGCCCATACGCAAGGCTTCGGCAAAGTTCTTCGCGCCAACAGGCTGCACCATGAACTCTTGAATATCGACGTTGTTATCCGCGTGCTCGCCGCCGTTGATGATGTTCATCATCGGAACGGGCATGGAATAAACGCCGGGCGTGCCATTCAAATCAGCAATGTGCGCGTACAGGGGCACACCTTTCGCCTGAGCAGCCGCTTTAGCCGCTGCCAAAGACACCGCCAAAATAGCGTTTGCGCCCAAAGTGGCTTTGTTTTCGGTGCCATCCAGCGCAATCATGGCCGCATCTAGACCTTTTTGGTCAGCAGGGTCACGGCCAATTAACAGCTCACGGATTGGGCCATTGACGTTGGCGACTGCTTTCAGAACGCCTTTGCCCAAGTAACGGCTTTTGTCGCCGTCACGCAATTCCAGTGCTTCGCGCGAGCCAGTAGACGCGCCAGACGGTGCACATGCACTGCCGATAATGCCGTTGTCGAGGATAACGTCGGCTTCTACGGTGGGGTTGCCACGGGAGTCCAGAACCTCACGGCCCTTGATGTCGACGATTTTTGCCATTGCGGAAGCACTCCAACGAGTTGATAAACAAGGCACGGCGTTGCGTCTTTGTGAGTCGGTTTCGCACATGCCGGGACATTAAAAGACGGGCTTCAAAGGCCCGTCGCGTATTAGGCCGTTTCTAGCGGGGTAAAGCCTTTAACCAATTCGTCTAAGGCTTTTAATTGCGCTAAGAACGGTTCAAGACAATTCAAACGCAACGCACACGGGCCATCACATTTAGCTTGATTGGGGTCAGGGTGCGCTTCTAGAAACAACCCGGCTAATCCTTGACTCATACCCGCACGCGCCAATTCTGCTACCTGAGCACGACGCCCACCGGCTGAATCGGCGCGGCCACCCGGCATTTGTAACGCATGGGTGACATCAAAAAACACGGGATAACCCAACTGCTTCATGACACCAAAACCCAGCATATCGACAACCAAATTGTTATAGCCGAAAGCCGAGCCTCGCTCGCACAAAATAAGCTGTTCATTGCCCGCTTCTTCGCACTTATGCAGAATGTGTTTCATCTCCTGCGGTGCCAAAAATTGCGCTTTCTTGATGTTAATCACGGCCTTTGTTTTGGCCATGGCCACCACTAAATCCGTTTGACGAGAAAGAAACGCCGGAAGCTGGATAATGTCACAGACCTCCGCAACAGGCGCTGCCTGATGCGGCTCATGCACGTCGGTAATCACCGGAACGCCAAACGTCTGCTTAATTTCTTCGAAAATTTTCAGCCCTTCATCCAAACCCGGCCCACGGAACGAGTGCATGGAAGAACGATTCGCCTTGTCAAAACTCGCTTTGAAAACGTAAGGAATGCCGAGTTTTTCTGTCACACGGACATATTCCTCGCATACCGTTAGCGCCAGCTCACGAGATTCCAACACATTCATGCCACCAAACAGCACAAAAGGCAGCTCGTTACCAATCTGGATATTCCCGACCTGAATGATTTTCTGTGACATACCCGATTAGCCTTGAGGATTAGTTTTCGCGCGTTGTGCCAAAGCCGCATTCACAAAACCGCTAAACAATGGATGACCGTCGCGCGGTGTAGAGGTGAACTCTGGATGGAATTGGCAGGCCACAAACCACGGATGATTTGGCGCTTCCACCATTTCAACCAGTGCGCCATCCACTGAGCGTCCGCTAATACGCAGGCCAGCGGCTTCTAATTGCGGCAGCAGGTTATTGTTGACTTCATAGCGGTGGCGATGGCGCTCCACAATCACCTCTTTGCCGTAGCAGGTGTGCGCGTGCGTGCCGGGGGTCAACTGGCATTCTTGTGCGCCCAGACGCATGGTGCCGCCCAAATCAGAACCTTCTGTACGCTGCTCAACATTACCGCTGGCGTCTTGCCATTCTGTAATCAAGCCCACGACAGGGTGCGTGCTGTT
>CAZBNX010000100.1:0-1792 GCA_964493255.1 uncultured Pseudomonas sp. | reverse complement strand
CGCAGATTAACGCGCGTGCGATTTTGAATACCGGCGTGCCCCATCGCTTCAATCAGCGATTTGTAAGCGTCCAACAAATCCATGTATTTGCCGACCATCGCGATAGTTACTTCACGCTCTGGGTTCAACTTGGCATCCACCACGCGATCCCATTCGGACAGGTCGGCAGAACCGCAATTCAAGCCAAAACGCTCGACCACGATGTCATCCAGCCCCTGCGCGTGCAGCACCGACGGAATCTTATAGATGGTGTCCACGTCTTGCAGACTGATAACAGCGCGCTCTTCGACGTTGGTAAACAGCGCAATTTTGCGGCGTGATGATTGATCTACTTCGTGATCAGAACGGCAAATCAGCACATCCGGCTGTAACCCGATAGAACGCAGCTCTTTCACAGAATGTTGCGTGGGCTTGGTTTTGGTTTCGCCTGCGGTCGCAATGTAAGGAACCAGCGTTAGGTGCATCAGCATGGCGCGCTTGGCACCCACTTCCACACGCAGTTGACGAATGGCTTCAAGGAAAGGCTGAGATTCGATGTCGCCTACCGTACCGCCGACTTCAACCAAAGCGACATCCGCATCGCCCGCGCCTTTGATGACACGACGCTTAATTTCATCCGTAATGTGCGGAATAACCTGAACCGTAGCGCCCAAATAATCACCACGGCGCTCTTTACGCAGCACGTCCATATAGACGCGGCCTGTGGTGAAGTTGTTATTTTGGGTCATCGTGGTGCGAATGAATCGCTCATAGTGACCGAGGTCTAAATCGGTTTCGGCACCGTCGTGGGTGACGAACACTTCACCATGCTGGAATGGACTCATGGTGCCCGGATCAACGTTGATATAGGGGTCCAGCTTGAGCATGGTGACCTTCAGGCCCCGCGCTTCCAGGATAGCCGCCAGGGAAGCCGAGGCGATACCTTTCCCCAATGAAGAAACAACACCACCCGTGACGAAGATGTAGCGCGTCATGAAAAACCCTAGAAGTCTGCGTTGAGGCGGTCAGCGCCGCCGGAGAATGCGAAGGGAGGCCAGAAAAAGCCCCTTAAAGACGGGACGGCAGTTTACGCGAACTGAGCACTTAGCTCAAATCCATGCCGCTGGTCGGTGGTTGCCAGCACAATGTTGGTGCGCCCGGTGCGCTTTCAAGCGGCAAGGCCAGATTAGCCACTGCCAGTAATTGACCGTCTGCGCTGTACAACAGCGGCAATCGCTCCCGAATAAAACAAGGCACGCCCTTTTCTTGCAGCAAACGCTTTAAATCACGCTGGCCACGACCGTGCACGCGCAACCGCTCACCGCCTTGCCGATAACGAATACAAACCGGCACGGAAGGTATATTTCCCTCTAACCACACCCGACCGTTATGCGCTAACGACAGCGGTTCATGTGGCGCTGGCCATGCTGTGATGGTGTCAGGTGCGACTAACCAATCACCCGATAGCCACCAAATACGCCCACCGTCACGCCGCAATTCGCCCGAATCCAGCACCCAACGCGGCATGGCATCGACCGCCGCATCACGCACATCCGCCCACCCCTGCCAATGGTTGCGCTCTGGTAACAGGGTGAACGCTTGCAACCAATGGCGCAGCGCGTTGCGTTGCCGTGCGTCCGATAACGCGCGCAACGGAGCCAACGCCAACGATGGCAATGTCTGCAACCACGTCGGGCATTCATTGGCTGCTGCTGCGTTCGTGTCTAATGCCGCTAACTCCGCCAGCAAGGTTTCAGCCTCTGCACACTGTTCCGCATTGCGTGCGAAGACGCTGCTCACCGCAGGCCACTGC
>CAZBNX010000099.1:3550-5293 GCA_964493255.1 uncultured Pseudomonas sp. | reverse complement strand
CGAGCTTTCTTGAGGCACCCAATAACTTTGCGCCAGATGGCTATATGTCGGTCAACGTCGCCATCAAACACCAGAAGGTCATCCATGTAATACAGGAGTTCGTCCACTGTCATGCACTGAAAGATCTTTGAGACCATACTCGCAAACATTATCGCCGCATTGCGGTGACCTTGGGGCATCACTAAGTAGTGAAAATGACCATGCGGGGTGCTAAACGCTGTGCATGCCCTGCAGATCTCCAAGAGCAAAATCGTGTAGAATGCATCTGCGATGTCTGATACCGAGTATATCATTAGGCTTGCCCTGATTCTCGCCATGAGGTCGTCGATCCTTGGGAGGGGGAATCTCATTGGCTTCGTCATGGCGTTTAACATCCTATAGTCATTTGTGAGACGGAATACTTTTAGTAATATGGCTGTTATCTGTGGGTCTCCCCAGTCGATGTTTGGATGCTCCCGATACTTCTGCATGAAGTCTTTTGCGCCTGGCTTCTCTGCTACTACTATAGGCGAACACCACGGGCTGTCGCTTGGGGCGATCTGCTTCATTTTGACCATCTGGTCAGTCTTGGCTTTGATAAATGCACTCTGGGCTGGGGAATACCGCCGTTGGGGAACGTTGATCACTCGGTGGTCTTCTTGTAACTGGATCTCGTACACGAAGCCTTCGGCTAGCGGTGCTCCATCCACGCTGTTTGTCACAAATGCAGAGGGATTAGTGTAGACTAGGTCTCTAAACTTCGCAGCATGTTCCTCTTCTACTATGTTGACCTTCTCCAGGTTCGCCCACACCTTCTCCATATGTTCTCTCGGGAATACAGCGTACTCGGCCTTACACTGGTCTCGTTCCTCCGCAGACAGTCTTTCCCATACATCCACTGGAAAACCTTCTAAACCTGGCACTGCTGGGCCCAGCGTTTCTCTTGGTAGGGTTGACACTGAACATACGCGCACTCCAGCAATTGGGGTTGGATCTTTTGATGCTTCCACCTGCACTCTCACGCGCACTCTGTCCCTGCGTGCTGTGCTTACTGACGCCACCACTATTCCGTTTCTTCGTCCCCTCGTGGTTGCAAATGCCACTACTTCACCTTCTTCCTCACCAGATGTCACCTGCACTTTCCATACTGCCTTCCTGTCTTGCATTCTCTTCGGTAGCTGGTAGAAGTGACTGACCATTGACCGGACTTCCACTGTCCTCTCCCATTTACATGACGTCTTGTTATGTCTCACACGCCGCGACAGTAATCGTTCCTTGATCTTCATCATCTCGTCGAACCTCAGGTTGGGTACCACTCCCACACATTCTTCATCCGTGGTCCAGATCTGGTGTACAGAGGCTCGGGGTGGCGATACTAAGTTGATTCTCTGAAGAGAGTCGCATCCCAACAGTAGGGGAACTTCTAAGTCATCGAAAATGAAACACTGGATTTCCCAAGTCCCGCATATCGAACCTGTTATGTCAGTTAGAGAAATGTTCACAATGATGCACTCCCTGGTAGTTGTCACTACGCCATTGAACCCATGTGCCACTAGCGGCTCGCAGCCTTTGACCTGTACTTTGGTGCCAAGCCTCTGGACTAGTTCACGAGAGATTGCGCTCACGTCTGCGCCATTGTCTACGTTCGCTGGGATGATCCATCCACACAAGTTGACGGCTATGAACCTTCGTGCACATTCATCAGCGGTCCCAAGAGAACATATCCTGCAAGAAATATCAGCCTCGTTCTGGTCTCCAATACGG
>CAZBNX010000099.1:0-3450 GCA_964493255.1 uncultured Pseudomonas sp. | reverse complement strand
TCCGATACGGCGGGTATTGCCCTCTATGTCGACCGTAGGGAGGTTGTTGTCGCGCTGGGCTTCTTTCCCGAGGTACTGTCGTTGTTGGGCCTCTCCGAGGAGAGGGTCGACTCCCGCTAACTCCAGAGGCCCCAAGATCATCCCCTCTGGCGTTGTACCCATGTCTGGGTCTTCAAGCTGTCTAGGTGTAGAGCAGCTTGGCACTTCAGTGGGTGTGTCTGCGAACTGTCCGTGGGAGCAGCTCGGGTCATCAGTCATGTCTTTACCCGCGTCCGGGTCTGCGAACTGTCCGTGGGGGCAGCTCGGGTTGTTGGTCTCCTCTGGCTCGGTCACATTCATCCACCCGTGTTCAGTGGCTCTCTTGAATCTCTCCTCGTCGCCAGGAATGTCTAGTGGGTCTAGGTGTCCCCACTCCTCTATATGTTGGAACAATCCAGGGTCGCAGCACGCTTCAATGTCCATGTCTGCGTCCGATTCCACAGCCCTCTCGATTGGCCCATGTGCATATGGTGACTCACCGGTCTCTCTGTCGTTCACTCTAAGTCTCTTTCGTGTTCGATATACATTGTTCTCGGCGGCATATCGTTCCGCCCCGCCCCCTCAAGCTGAAGTTCTCCCGGTGATCGATACTAACTCCGCCTGGGCCTTCTCCCATTCGCTTGACGACAGTGTCTTGTAGTACTTGTGATGTCGTCGCAATGCTGTCAATTGCCTGTCATTGATCGGTCCTTGGCTCCACTCCTTTGCCCTCGCGGATGTAAACTTCCCTTCCTTATCCACAAACATGCAGTTGGCCTCTCCGTGCCGGAACATCCCACACTTGGCACATGCGGGTTGCCATGGTCGTTCCTGGCGGTCTTCACCACGTCTTCCACCACTGTCTTGGCGTTCGTATCGTGAGGGCACTCCTGAGTAGGCCATCCTTGTAGCACGACCACGATTGCTCTCGCCAGGCGCCATCCCATACAGTCTTCTCAGCTCTTCCATCTCAGCTCGGTGCTTGGCCCGCTCCTCGTCTCTCTGAGCTTCGGTAAACACCATCTCCCTCTTCCTTGCCGCGTATTGAGCTCGGATGGCTACGAATTGCATACGGAGCTGCTTGGCCAATCCTGCCACCAAGAGATTGCCCACAGTGCTGGCACTCTTATTCCCGGCCTCAGCTTCCACTCGTGCTACTTCCACTCCTACGAATCCTTGCACCACTCCAGGTAGGTTGGTCACACTCATCAGTACTGTCTCCACTATCGTACCCATCGGGACTCCTGCCGATGTCATGTCATCTACCATCACTGAAAAACACGGGAGTTCCTTGGCCAATTTCCCATCATCCAGGTCCTCGCTAAATCTAAAAGCTTGTGCTTCTTTAACAATTTCCGATACTTCGCGCCTGTTGTACCAGGTCCCAATCAATTTCATTCTCATAAAGAGGTATTGATAAACCCAGAACTTCAAGTGGTAGACCGGGACAGGCCTATATCGAAAACCAGGCATCGAAGTCATCGCCATCCAGCTGGTAATAACGTCCCTAGCGCTGGAAGCTGGGTCCACATCAACCAAGTTTGCAACTCTCTCTAGTGCTGTGGCGAAAGACCAGTTGTGCGCTTCACGCGCCGCTTCCAACGCTCGCAGGTACTGTAGAACATCGTTCCTTACCGCCCTCAGCTTCACTAACTCCACTCTCCCTTGTCTTTCAACTTTCACCCCTGGTGACCATTCAGACAGTGGCGCACCTAATTCCATAAATGCTGCCCTCTGGGCCAACGTCAAACCATCAATATGTTTCCCCACAAACTGGTTGAACAGGACCTGAATCTTTCCGCTCCTTCTTCTTCTTTCATCTTGTGAAAGGACAGCTCCTTTCCCGGTCACTTGTACCACATGTGACGCATATTCATCCTTACCGCTCCATTGGATGCTTTCACACGCTTCATCATCCGAGTCGGAGAGGTCTCCGCACTGCTCCCTTGGAACGCCGACATATCCTTCTTCAGCTTCACGTCTTACTTGCGCAGGTCCCTTAGCCGTCTTCACACCTGTTCCTGGGACGTCATCGAAACTCAAACGGCTCCCCACCACTCCTGGTCCTAACTCCGCATGGTGAGGCGTCTTCATAGCTGACAATTGTAGGGTCTGCCTCCCAATCAACCCTTCCTTACATTCCCGAAGTTGGTCAGCCATAGCTTGCACTTGGCGCACAAAATTATCCACATGTTGGGCCACTTCAGCTGATAATGGGTCCTTCGGATCCCAACTTGACATCTCCTTCAAGTTTTCACTTCCAGCGTCCAATATGCTGTCTGCTTCCTCCAGTAGCACTGAGAGCAATACCTTCTCCTGCTCTGAGTCCACGATCGACCCCAGTCTGTCGCACTGTCTTGCAAGTTGGTCCATCCTCGCCAAGGCGGCTTTGATGACCTCTGCTTCTTCCACAATCTCCCTTGCTTTATGAACCGAGCCCACAAACTTCAACCTGACCAAGCCCCCGTTGTTATGTAATGACCTTGCAGTCACTACTGACGTTGGTGCGGCTGGAGTTGCCATAGCCGGGTCAATAGGGGTCATGGGACCCTGAGGTAGAACACAATCGCTAGGATTAGACATGAAAGTAGGTTGATAGGTTAAAGAATAACACAGGTAGGTTCTCAAGCAAGAAGGGAGGGTTGAATTACGACACAAAGGTCTGACTTCACAAGTTCACAACACACTGCAAACACTGCAAACTCAACAATGACCACACATTCACATACTGTGAAACCGCTACACCAAAAGCAGTACTAAAGCAGTAAAACTACAAACTGAAAACTATCATCCACGTGGTATACCCATGGTCGAGCGGGTACTAGATACGATTTACCAGGAAATAGAGCGTCCGCAAAAGATACGAAGATCTAGCCAGGACTGATCATTCGAAACTAACATTACAGTGACCTCGGCCATAATCAACTTGACCAAGCTCCAATTTCTCTAAGTCCGCTGACTCTTGTCTGCTACGCTACAGTGACGACGAGGGGCGTCACATCACACCTCCTCCCTCTTGAAACTCCATGACATTCAACCATATATATGTGCGGAAAACCTACAACAGGTTCTGAATCAACATCAGCGAGGGCGCCCCCACGAAAAACCGCACGCGTTCATCAAAAATTCATCAAAAACTGCTTGGACACCACAAATATGTACAACCAAGCAAACACTCATCTCATACTCCATTTACGCCACTGTCTGTGGGCCCACGCCCACAACAACACTATACACATCCACTGACACATGAAGATCACAACAATAACATCGCCACCACTCGCCAAGCCTCACTAATCTGACACCAACGTCCTCGGAAAGCTACACATCCATTGGCACATCAGAGCGGGCTGCTTTGTCTCTTGATCTTCCAGCAGGCTTCAGCAGATGATAGTTTACTACCTGAGCCCGTTTTCCTTCTGCTTTAATCTT
>CAZBNX010000098.1:2160-5311 GCA_964493255.1 uncultured Pseudomonas sp. | reverse complement strand
GCTTGATAAAAAAGTGACGTCAGGAAAAGGGGGAAGCAATTCCCCTTTTTTATTGTTTTATTTTAATGTTATTTGCATTTTATGCAAATTCTATTTTTTGTCGCATTGTGCAAATAAATCAAATTGCATGGATTGCTGGATATTGATTTTGTATTGTTATTTTCTGAATTATTTTTATTGCTTTGCAGAAGCAAAGTGTTGTAAACAGAGCCGCTGTTTTATCCTCTTTAATTTAACCCTAGCAGTTATGCGGCGATTCTCTGTGTCGTGCTTGCTTGTTTTTTAATGGAAAAATAATGTCTAACCGCTTAGTTTTTATTGATGCTTCCGTGTTTTCTAAATCTACGTTGCGTGCTCAGCTTCCTGTCGATAGCGTCGTGATTGAACTCAATGGGCGCGAAGAGGGTTTGCAGCAAATAGCTAACGCAGTGGCTGCGTACAGTAATTTGGATTCGATTCATCTTTTTAGCTATGGCGAAGCGGGTGCTGTGTACCTTGGCGCCAACATTATTAGCGGAGCAAATCTCTCGCAATACAATGAGTTACTTACCCAAATTGGCAACAGTTTGAGCAGTACGGGAGATTTTTTACTGTACGGCAGCAATATCGCCAAAGGCGAAAAAGGAACTGCTTTTATTACGCAGCTTGCACAGGCATTAGGGGCAGACGTTACGGCTTCCACGGATGCCAGCGGCGTATTAGGTAATTGGGTGTTAGAGGCGCAACAAGGGCAAATCGACAGTGAAACGCTTGTGCCTTCATCGACATGGTGGACAACGCTGACGGCTGAAAAGGGGCCGGTGTTGATTTCGCAATCGTTAGAAGGTTTTGCTGGAAATTCAGCCAGTTATAACGCGAGTGTGTCGGCAGATGGGCGCTTTGTGTCGTTTGAAAGTGAAGCCAGCAACCTTGTCGCGGACGATACCAACAACGTCAAAGATGTGTTCCAGCGCGACACACAAACCGGCATCACGACACTCATCGCGCAGTCGCCTGCGGTTGAGGGTGAAAATAGCGCCATTACTAACAGTCGTACTTCCAGTGATGGCCGTTTTGTATTGTTTGAAAGCGAGGCCAGCGACCTTGTAGCGGGTGATACTAATAACGCGAAAGATATTTTTTTGCGTGATACGCAAACCGGCATTACAACACTGGTTTCTCAATCTTCTGGCGGTGTATTGGCGAATGCAGCCAGCACGTTATCAGGGTTTTCTGCTAATGGCCGTTATGCCCTATTTGAAAGTGCCGCAACTAATTTAGTTTCTCTCGATAATAATGGCGCAACGGATGTTTTTTTGCGCGATTTGAAAACAGGCATTACACATTTAATTTCAAAAGACTCATACGGAACCATAGGCAGTGGCTCCAGCTCGGGCGCAAGTATGTCAGCGGATGGGCGTTATGTGGTATTTGAAAGTTCGGATAATTATAGGATGTATGATGATAACTATAGTTTCTCGGATGTTTTCTTGCGCGATATGCACACGGGCGAATTTTCGCGTATTTCCAGTTCAGCGCTAGGTATTATTGGAAATAACAACAGTTACGACGCACATTTATCAGAGAATGGACGTTCTATTGTATTCAGCAGTGAAGCTAATAATTTAGCGGCAGGTGATGCTAATACGACGACGGATATTTATGCGGTGTCATTAAAGGCACCTGAAGGGATTTATGATGGTGGGTTGTCAATTAGTGGTATTACCATACAACATCAAGTTTTAACCGCTCAAAATACGTTTGCTGATATTAACGCTTCAGGTCGGATTAGTTATCAGTGGTTGGCATCTGGCTATGATATTTATGGTGCAACTTCAAACACCTTAACACTGGCGCAATCGCAAGTTGGTAAGGCCGTCAGTGTAAAAGCAACTTACACGGATACGCAGGGTATTACTAAAACCATTCTGGCTATGGCCACTGACCGCGTGGCTAATGTCAATGACCCCGTTACAGGTCAAGTCACGATTAGCGGTATTACAACGCAACATCAAACCCTAACCGCCGTTACCAGTGCGCTGGCTGACCTTGATGGCCTAGGTTCGCTGTATTACCAATGGTTTGCCGGTAGTGAGGCTATCCGTGGCGCAACCGCCAGCACCTTCACCCTGACCCAAGCGCAGGTGGGTAAAACCATCAGCGTGAAAGTGAGTTATACCGATTGGTACGGCGCGGCAGAAAGCGTAACCAGTAGCGCCACCCGTGCGGTGGCCAATGCCAATGATGCGCCTACCGGCGGTGTCACGATAAGCGGCACCGTCAGGCAGGGGCAAATTCTGACCGCCGCCAATACCTTGGCCAACGATCCCGATGGCATGGGGACTATTTCGTATCAATGGCTGGCCGATGGGCGGGTGATTAGCGGCGCAACAGGTACAACACTCACGCTCACGCAAGCGCATGTTGGTAAGGCGATTAGCGTGCAGGCGATATACACCGATGGATTTAACACGCGCGAAGTGATTAGCAGCGCCGCGACTAACGCGGTGGCGAATGTGAATGATGCACCGACAGGCAGTGTCACCGTGAGCGGTACCACGACCCAAGGTCGTACACTGACCGCCACCCAAAAGCTGGTTGATGCCGACGGCCTTGGCGTTTTTAGCTATCAGTGGTTGGCAGATGGTGTCGCCATTACGGACGCCACGGCCAGCACTTTCACCCTGACGCAAGCGCAAGTGGGCAAAGCGGTCAGTGTGAAAATCAGTTACACCGATTTACAAGGCACGGCGGAAAGTGTCACCAGTGCGGCTACTCGTCCGATTGCTAATGCGAACGACACACCCACGGGCGGCGTGACGATTAGCGGAACGGCCACGCAAGGCCAACTGTTGACAGCGGCGAATACGCTGGCGGATGCGGATGGGTTGGGCACGATTCGTTATCAATGGCTCGCCGATGGCAAAACCATCAGCGGCGCTACGGCCAGCACTTTCACCCTGACCGCTGCTCAAGCAGGCAAAGCAATTAGCGTGAAGGCCAGTTACACCGATGGGTACGGCACAGCGGAAAGTGTCACCAGTGCCGCGACGTCTGCGGTGCTGAATGTGAACGATGCGCCCACGGGCGGCGTGACTATTCGTGGAACGGCCACGCAAGGCCAACTGTTGACGGCAGCGAATACGCTGGCGGATGCGGATGGGTTGGGCAC
>CAZBNX010000098.1:0-2060 GCA_964493255.1 uncultured Pseudomonas sp. | reverse complement strand
GCGGAAAGTGTCACTAGCAGCGCCACTAGCAATGTGCTGAATGCCAATAGCGCCCCCACCGGCAGCGTGACGGTTTCAGGGACGGCCACGAAAGGCCAAACCCTAACCGCCAGCCACACGCTCGTCGATGCAGATGGCCTTGGTACGCTGAGTTATCAATGGTTGGCGGATGGCGTGGCTGTGCGTGGCGCAACGGCCAGCACCTTTGTGTTAGGTGCGGCGCAGGTCGGCAAAGCGATGAGCGTGAAGGCCAGCTACACCGATTTACGCGGCACGGCGGAAAGCGTTACCAGCAGCGCCACCGGCAACGTGTTGAATGCCAATAGCGCCCCCACCGGCAGCGTGACCATTGCGGGCGTGGCCTCTCAAGGCCAAATTCTGACCGCCAGCCACACGCTCGCCGATGCAGATGGCCTTGGTCGCGTATTAAATTATCAGTGGTTAGCGGGGGGTGTGGCTATTAGCGGCGCTACTGCTAATACATTTACTTTGACGCAATCGCAGGTCGGTAAGGCAATTAGTGTAAAAATAAGTTACACCGATTTATTAGGTACGGCTGAAAGTGTGACCAGCGCCACCACTAGACCTGTTTATGATGTAAATAATAATCCAACTGGCGGCGTTATTATTGAAGGGCTCATCAACGGAAAAGCTCTTTTTGGCCATGAATTAACCGCGAATAATACACTAAGAGATACGGATGGCATTGCTTCTTTTAATTATCAATGGTTGGCTAACGGTGTGGCTATCTCAGGCGCTACCAGTGACAAATTTACGCCTACCTCTGTATTGGCAGGAAAAAATATCAGCGTGAAGGTGCAATATACCGATGCGCTTGGTGTTAATGAAGCTATTCAAAGCAGTACCGCTTTAGCGGCTGCTGATATTCAGTACGGTGATTTAATTAAAGCATCATCTAATGACCGTTTATCTGGCGGTGTATTTTCCAGCGAATTGTATGGTTATGCAGGTAACGACGTCTTACATGGTGACAGTGGAGACGACACCTTATATGGCGGTATTGGTAACGATGTACTGCAAGGCGCTGACGATAACGACAGACTAAGCGGCGATCAGGGTAACGATAGCCTCTATGGTGGTGTCGGTAACGACAGTTTGTATGGCGGCACGGGACGAGATTCGCTCTACGGTGGCAACGGTGACGACATACTCGATGGCTCCAGCGACATTGATTTTATGGACGGTGGCAACGGCGCAGACCTGTATTACGTTGATAATGCTCAGGATGCGGTACGCGATACGGGTACGGATTCGCTGAATGATGTGCTGTATGTCACGACCTATTTACAAAAAGGCTATGTGTTAGGCGAAGGCGTTGAAGAAGCTGTGTTGACCGCATCAGCGAGTAATACTGTTTTAACGGGTAATGCCAGTAATAACGTATTAACGGGCAATAATAGCCATAATCTACTAAAGGGCGGCGCAGGTGCCGATACGCTCAAAGGCGATGCAGGGGATGACACGTTAATTGGCGGTGCAGGTAATGATTCGCTATTAGGTGGCGCGGGCAATGATGTATTTAAGTTAGAAAAATCATCGGATAGTGGCCTTGTTGAAGACACACGCGACGTTATAGAAGATTTTACGCGCGGACAAGATAAATTAAATCTACTGGATATAGATGCCAACGTGAAAACTGCCGGAGATCAAGCCTTTACTTTTTTTATTAGCAGCTCCGCCGTCTTCACACAAGCGGGCCAATTACAATTTAAAGATGGCGTTTTATATGGCAACACCGATACCGATACGGGGGCTGAATTTTCGATTGCCCTCACCGGTGTTACGGCCTTGACGTTAGCCGACATTATCGCCTGATAAAAAATTGACGTCAGAAAAAAGGGGAAGCAATTCCCCTTTTTTATTGGTTAGTATCTGTCCCGATGCACAATCGCAGTGTTATTACTGTGTGTACCCTTGTAATCCAAATGGACATGACAAAATGCCTAATAGCTTGATTTTTATTGATAATCGTATTTCCAATCGTACGGAATTGCTCAAACAACTGCCCTCGGACAGCCGCATCATTGAGCTGAACGCCA
>CAZBNX010000097.1:0-5367 GCA_964493255.1 uncultured Pseudomonas sp. | reverse complement strand
CAATTCAAACTTGGCGAAATGTACGAAAACGGCCAAGGCGTGCAGAAAAATGGTACCCAAGCCTTTCACTGGTATCACAAGGCTGCCGAGCAGGGGCACTCCACAGCACAATTCAAACTTGGCGAAATGTACGAAAACGGCCAAGGCGTGCAGAAAAATGGTACCCAAGCCTTTCACTGGTATCACAGGGCTGCCGAGCAGGGGCAGTCCACAGCACAATTCAAATTAGGTGAACTGTACGAAAGCGGAAAAGGCGTAGCGCAAGATGACGCACAAGCTACGTTCTGGTATCAAAAAGCTGCCAAGCAAAATCATAAAAAAGCTCAAAATTCACTCAAAAAAATACAAATACGCAAACAAATCAGCGAATACCATCAATCCGCCGAGCAGGGGAATGCCAACGCACAATTTAAGCTTGGCGAAATGTATGAAAACGGCCAAGGTGTGCAGAAAAATGGTACCCAAGCCTTTCACTGGTATCACAGGGCTGCCGAGCAGGGGGATGCCAGAGCGCAATTCAAACTTGGCGAAATGTACGAAAACGGTAAAGGCGTAACGCAAGATGACGCACAAGCTACACTCTGGTATCAAAAAGCTGCCAAGCAAAATCACCCCAAAGCTCAAAGCTCACTCAAAAAAATACAAACGCGCAAACAAATCAGCGAATACCATCAATCCGCCGAGCAAGGGAATGCCAACGCACAATTTAAGCTTGGCGAAATGTATGAAAACGGTAAAAACGTAACGCAGGATGATGCAAAAGCCTTTCACTGGTACCGCAGGGCCGCTGAACAGGGGCACTCCACAGCACAATGCAAATTAGGTGAACTGTACGAACGCGGAAAAGACGTAGTGCAAGATGACACACAAGCTACGCTCTGGTATCAAAAAGCTGCCAAGCAAAATCACCCCAAAGCTCAAAGCTCACTCAAAAAAATACAAACGCGCAAACAAATCAGCGAATACCATCAATCCGCTGAGCAAGGTAATGCCAACGCACAATTCAAACTAGGTGAATTATATGAAATAGGAAAAAACGTACCTCGAGATTATGCACAAGCCGCTTACTGGTACCAAAAAGCGGCTGAACAAAACCACGCCAACGCGCAACATAATCTTGCTTGGATGTACGAAAATGGCCACGGTGTAAAAAAAGATAACGCGCAAGCCATAAAGTGGTACGAAAACGCAGCCAAACACAATAACTTTTCTGACGTTTTATCCCTTCGATTAAAACTCAGCGAAATGTATTCAACAGGCCATCGCGTAATTAAAAATCAGCAAAAAGCTAAAGACTGGTTTCAGAAAGCACTCGATATTGCAAAAAATAGTTTGGATTTTCGGCGAATAGGCGACGTATTTAAACAGCAACATGACTACCCCAATGCCGTGTTCTGGTACCAAAAAGCGGCTCTAGATGGCAATGCTGAGGCACAATTCAATCTTGGCCTAATGTATATGGATGGCCAAGGTGTGGCACAAAATGACGAAAAAGCTGCTTACTGGAACCAAAAAGCGGCTGAACAAAATCATATTCGCGCCCAAAATACCCTTACTGTTACAAACAAAAACAGCAAGAATGCACAAAAAAACAATGCACAAATCATCCAATTACGCCGCAAAATCGTTTGGCAAGGCGACGCAAAAATACAATTCAAAATGGGTGAAAAATACTTCAACGGCAAAGGTGATGTGAGGCGAGACTATGAACTAGCCGCTTGTTGCTACCAAAAAGCGGCTGAAAATGGCCATGCCCAAGCGCAATTTAACCTTGGCTACATGTACGACCACGGTCAAGGCGTGGTGCTTGATGATACACAAGCCGTTTACTGGTACCGCAAGGCCGCTGAACAGGGCTTGGTCAAAGCACAATTTAACCTTGGCAACAGCTACTACGCGGGTCAAGGCGTGACGCAAGATGACACTCTTGCCTATGCCTGGTTTTCTGTAGCCGCAGCCAACGGCGATACTGGTGCTGCTATATGGCGTGATTTGGTAGCACAAGAGCTACCAAAACCACAGTTGGAAAAAGCCCAACAACTCGCCGTGCAGTATTTCGAGAAATACAAAGCGAAACCCTAACGCTTCGCGCCTCGCCCTGCTGCTGTTTAACAGCCGTGGGGCGGGCACTGTGGTTGGGCGCACAGCAACAGGCTTCGGGTATACTCGCCCGCCTTGTGCAAGCCTCAAAAACAGGTGATTTCGTGAGCCAGACTACGCCTGCCGTGCGCACTTTCCAGGACCTGATCCTCGCCCTGCAAAGCTATTGGGCCGAGCAAGGCTGCGTGGTATTGCAGCCTTACGATATGGAAATGGGTGCCGGCACTTTCCACACTGCTACTTTCTTGCGTGCCATCGGTCCTGAGACGTGGAACGCGGCCTATGTGCAACCGTCGCGCCGTCCGGCGGATGGGCGTTACGGGGAAAACCCCAACCGCCTTCAGCATTACTATCAATTCCAAGTGGTGCTGAAACCTAACCCCGAAAATATCCAAGATTTGTATTTGGGTTCGCTGCGCGCTATCGGCATTGATACCCGCGTTCACGATATTCGTTTCGTGGAAGATAACTGGGAATCGCCCACCCTCGGCGCGTGGGGCTTGGGTTGGGAAGTGTGGCTGAACGGTATGGAAGTCACGCAATTTACCTACTTCCAGCAAGTCGGCGGCGTAGAGTGCTACCCCGTCACCGGCGAAATTACTTACGGTCTGGAACGCTTGGCGATGTACCTGCAAGGCGTTGATTCCGTGTATGACCTCGTTTATTCCGACGGCCCTTTCGGCAAAGTGACGTATGGCGATGTGTTCCACCAAAACGAAGTGGAGCAATCAACCTATAACTTTGAATATGCGAATGTCGAAAAACTGTTTGAGTTGTTCGATTTCTACGAATCCGAAGCCAAACGCTTGATGGATTTGGAGCTGCCGCTGCCCAGCTATGAAATGGTGGTCAAGGCGTCGCACACCTTTAACTTGCTGGATGCGCGCCGCGCTATTTCCGTCACCGCGCGCCAGCAATACATCCTGCGCGTGCGGACACTCGCGCGCACCGTGGCGCAAAGCTATCTGCAAGCCCGCGCCAAATTGGGCTTCCCGATGGCACCCGCCGCATTGCGTGATGAAGTCCTCGCCAAGCTGAAGGAGGCGGAATAATGAGCGCCCTCGATTTTCTGGTTGAACTGGGTACCGAAGAGCTGCCCCCCAAAGCCCTGAAAAGCCTCGCCGAAGCCTTCTTAGCCGGTGTAGAAAAAGGCTTAAAAACCGCAGGGTTAGCCTACAGCGCGGCGCGTTATTACGCGGCACCGCGTCGCTTGGCGATTGTTGTCGAGCAACTGGCAACGCAACAACCCGACCGCACGCTCAACCTCGACGGCCCGCCCGTCCAAGCCGCCTTTGATAAAGACGGCAACCCAACGCAAGCGGCGTTGGGCTTTGCGCGCAAATGCGGCGTTAGCCTCGAACACATCGACCGCAGCGGTGCCAAGCTCAAATTCAGCCAATCCATTGCCGGTCAACCGGCGGTGAATTTGTTGCCGAACATCGTCAGCACCGCGCTGGATGAGCTGCCCATTCCCAAGCGCATGCGCTGGGCGGCGCGCCGTGAAGAGTTCGTGCGCCCGACGCAATGGCTGGTCATGCTGTTGGGTGATGAGGTGGTGGAATGCGAAATTCTGACGCGCCAAGCCGGACGCATTTCACGCGGGCACCGCTTCCACGCCAACCATGACGTGCGTATCAGCAGCCCCACCAGCTATGCCGAAGATTTACGCAGCGCCTATGTGATTGCCGATTTTGCCGAGCGTCGTGCGCTGATTGATGCGCGCGTAGCGGAGTTGGCCGCCGAGCAACAGGGCAGCGCCATCGTGCCGCCCGCGTTATTGGATGAAGTCACCGCGCTGGTTGAATGGCCGGTGCCGCTGGTGTGTTCGTTTGAAGCGCGCTTTTTAGACGTGCCGCAAGAGGCGCTCATCGCCACCATGCAGGACAACCAAAAGTATTTCTGCCTGCTGGACGCTAACGGCAAATTGCTGCCGCGTTTCATTACCGTGGCGAATATTGAATCCACCGACCCGGCACAAATTGTCTCGGGGAATGAAAAAGTGGTGCGTCCACGCCTGACCGACGCCGAATTTTTCTTCAAACAAGACAAGCGTCAGCCGCTGGAAAAACGCAACGAGCGTTTGGCGAATGTGGTCTTCCAAGCGCAACTGGGCAGCGTGTTTGAGAAAGCACAGCGTGTTTCTGCGCTGGCGGCATTCATCGCGGAACGCATCGGCAGCAACAGCGAATGGGCGGCGCGCGCGGGCCTGCTTTCTAAGTGCGATTTAGCGACCGAAATGGTCGGTGAATTTCCTGAAATGCAAGGCGTAGCCGGTTATTACTACGCGCTGCACGACGGCGAAGCGCACGACGTCGCGCTGGCGTTGAATGAACAATACATGCCACGCGGTGCCGGTGCGGAATTGCCCAACACGCACACCGGCGCAGCGGTCGCGGTAGCCGATAAACTCGACACGCTGGTCGGGATTTTTGGCATCGGCATGTTGCCCACCGGCTCCAAAGACCCGTATGCGTTGCGTCGGGCGGCTTTGGGCGTGTTGCGGATTCTGATTGAAAAACAATTAGATGTGGATTTATCCGACGCTATCGCGTTCGCTGTCGCGCAGTACGGTGACAAGGTGAAAGCCGACGGTTTAGCCGCGCAGGTTCAAGAGTTCATCTTCGACCGTTTGCGTGCGCGCTATGAAGATGAAGGCGTTGACGTGGCGGTTTATCAAGCCGTGCGCGCCCTCAGCCCAACCTCGCCGCTCGATTTCGACCAACGCATCCAAGCGGTGCAAGCGTTCCGCCAACTGCCCGAAGCCACCGCATTGGCAGCGGCAAATAAGCGTGTGTCTAACCTGCTGGCCAAAGCCGACGACACCTTACCGCACGCCGTTAATGCGGCGCTGTTCCGCGAAGAGGCCGAGCGCGCGTTAGCCGATGCCATCGTGAACGCAGAAGAAGTGATTGCGCCGCTGGCGGCAATCCGCCATTACCGCGTTGTTCTCGCGCAGTTGGCTGGATTGCGTGCGCCGGTGGATAACTTCTTCACTGACGTGATGGTCAACGCGGAAGACGCTGACGTGCGCGCTAACCGCTTGGCGTTGTTGGCGCAGTTGCGGGGCCTGTTCTTGGGTGTGGCGGATATTTCGCTGCTGGGTTAAACCCCGAAGCGCCGCTGTTGGCATGACGGCGGCGCTGTCCCTTTAATCGGGTTCACCATGAAATTGCTTATCCTCGACCGAGATGGCGTCATCAATGAAGATTCCGACGCCTATATCAAATCATTGGAAGAATGGATTCCGATTCCCGGCTCCATCGACGC
>CAZBNX010000096.1:0-5382 GCA_964493255.1 uncultured Pseudomonas sp. | reverse complement strand
GCCCTGTGTGGCGGTAAAGGTTGCACTGGCTAACGCATTATTAATAGTGGCAGCATTGCCGGTTAATTGAATACCGTCAGTGCTTGTATCGGCATCGGTTAGGTTATTAAGGGTGCCGTTAGTCGTGGTAAGGGTAACAGTAAAACTATCGCCATCGGCATCAGCGACGGTGAAATCATTTAACGCAACGGCCTCGCCTATTGTATTAATGGTTTCTATATTAGAAGGCACGTCATTAATGGTAGGAGCTGCATTATAAAAAACATTATCGTTAGTGGCCACATTGGCAAACGATATAATGTTAGTTAAATCAGCGCCGCTATTATTACTACCGCTATAATATGAATCTCCCCAAACCACAACACTGCCATCATTTTTTAGTGCGGCGAACGCATCAGTCACAGTTGTGTAAATTTCTTTAACATCAGTCAAGTTATTAGGCACAGCATAGCTCCCACCCCACCCCACTACAGTGCCATCTGTTTTGAGAGCCACAAAGCCCGTACCACTTGCATAAATCGCTTTAACACCACCACTTACTTGCTCGGTTGCAGTAGCAGCGTACCCACTCCACGTCCATACCTGGCCATTAGTAGTAAGAGCCGCAAATCCTATATCGGTTGAAACAATTGATGCCACACCGCTTAGTGTACTTAAAAGGCTGCCCCCATAACCGCTATTACCCCACACAACAACAGTGCCATCTTCTTTTAAGGCCGCAAAAGCAAATTGATTTGAGTAAATCTCTTTAACCTGTGTTAACTGCACGCTTGCGCTTAAAGAAAGAAAACCACCACCAGAACTATCTCCCCACACAATAACGGTTCCATCATTTTTCAGGGCCGCAAAAGCACTATTTGTTGCATAAACCGTTTTAATATTCGTCGCGTTTATATTGGGAATAACACCACCATACGATTGATCGCCCCACGCTATTAATGTATTTTCTTCCGTTAAGGCCACAAAAGCGTAAGGGTTAGAGTAGACTTCTTTTACTTTAACCGTCCCCGCATCCCCTGGTTTTAACGCATCAGGCGTAGCTAAAGATTGGTAACTCTGATTTCTACCCCACGAAATAAGAGTGCCGTCTGTTTTTAATGCCGCAAAAGCATCTCCACTAGAGAAGACACGCTGTATATTTGTTAGAGATAAACCTATTGCGTCATCAGTACCACCGCCGCCTGGCATAGTATCGCCGTAAGACACAGTAGATTTATGCAACGTCAGGCTATTATCCGTATGCAACACCGCAAAAACACTGTCGCTAGAAAATACCTGTTTAACCTGCGTCAACACACCATTAACACCTCCCCACATGGTTAAGGTGCCATCTGATTGCAACGCAGCAAATGCCGCTCCACTAGAAAAAATTTGCTGTACGTTAGTTAATCCAACGGGAGCCTTTCCGCCATACGGAGCATAGCCCCATGCCACTACAGAGCCGTCGGCTTTAATGGCTGCAAAAGCGGCTACATTGGCAAATTCACTGGCCGTTGCCTTATAAAAGCCATCCCAAGATACAGGACTGGGCACGCCAGAAATCTGTAAAGTCCCTAATACACCAGCCCAGCCTTCTACGGCTAATACAGCCGCTTCTATCGGGCCT
Organism: uncultured Pseudomonas sp.; assembly: GCA_964493255.1. Classification (GTDB taxonomy): domain Bacteria; phylum Pseudomonadota; class Gammaproteobacteria; order Pseudomonadales; family Pseudomonadaceae; genus Geopseudomonas. Next base: position 3,776 of record CAZBNX010000096.1, on the reverse strand, counting down.
TGCAATTGTTCGAGTGTCCAATCACCTTGAAATGCAGTATGCCCGGTTGGGGTATCAGAGGCCGCAATATCGGCTTGGGTAGCCGTGGCTAATTTACTGATAAATGCTAACCCTGTTTCACCTTGTGCAACATCGCAGCCATATAACAAGATATCGCCTGTGGGTGATAAGGCGCGTCCAATTTGCGTCAGTGTTTCGCTGTGTTCGTTCAGGTTTTCGCTATTTAATGTGTATGCACCCAAATCCAGTGCGCCACTACTGCCATGGCTAAACAGATGAATCGCATCCAGATTATTATAATTGGCCAACACATCTGCCATTTGCTGCAACGCATTATCATCTGCGTTTAATAAGTGTACAGCGGCGTTTTCTGGCATTTCGTTTAACAGCGTAGGGTAATCCGCAATATTATCCAGCACGAAAACAACATTAGAAATGGCGTTCATTTTTTATTTCTCTCGCAAGGCATTTAATTGGATAGCGATAAGTGAGCCGTATCGCTACTTTTCAGCTTAGAAGAAGTATGCAGGAAAAAGAAAGCCTTCAACGCAAATTGAAAGGATTTGTAAGGTTCGCGCTGAAAACAAAAAAATGACGTCATTTAATTGACGATTAAATGCCTTTTTTCGGAAAAAAGCAGTCAACGTGTCGTGCTGAACGGGCGAAAAAGCCCTAGCGAGCAGTGGGCAGAAACTCGCCGGAGCGGTGCAGCGGAATCGACTCACCGAAAATCGGCCCCGTTTTTACTTCACCATCAAAGCGATAACGCACCGGACGCTGTGGCGACTCCAGCATTTGCCTAAGCTGGCGAAGGTGTCGCCAGAGATTACTGTGCGCCGATAAACTAAATACCGTACTGCCGTGCGCGGGCACGACAAAATCATGTGTTGATTCGCCTTTAAATAAATCCAATTCATTAAGCTGCACTTGATACGACAAACCGCGTACCGACAGATTAAATGGATTTGGATTTTTTATCATGAAATTAAGGCGGAATTCTTGTTCTAATACATTTCCACCTTTAAAACGGACACTTTGCAAGTGAATATCCGGCGTTTCTATGCTTGGCCCAGAAAATACACTGCATCCCGATAAAGAAAGTATCATCAGCAATAATACACCATGCAGAATAGACACTAACGACGCGGGCATACAGTCTGCCTCCAAAGGCTTTTAGTATATTTTTTATATTATCAGATGGTACATTATTAACGCGATTAGGTTATTTCTTTCTTTGTTGCGCTAACGCGCAGTGATGCCCCCTCTTGACGACATTGCGCTAATTCACGACGACGACGAGCCAATACAATACGCAAATGTATAATTTGATAACTGCTTAATCCTAAGCCTGCTAAACCCCCTATAACAAAAGCTGCCGTTACATATAAAGATAATGGCAGCTCGGGGGTTTGCAGGGTCATGAACTGTAAACGCGCCATGCTTTGATTTTCCAACACAAAAACAAGTGTCAAGCCTGCTACACAGAGCACCAATAACAGCGCCAGCAGGCGTTTAATCCACAGCATGAAAACGTCTCCAGAAAAAGGAACGAGGAATTAAGCGATTACTTTGACGCGCTCGCGCAGCTCCTTGCCGGGCTTGAAGTGCGGAACAAAATGCCCCGGCAACGACACACTCTCACCTGTTTTAGGGTTACGCGCTGCGCGTGGAGTTCGGAAATTCAAATCAAAGCTACCAAAACCGCGAATTTCTATACGTTGGTTGTTAGCCAGCGCTTCGGTCAGTTGCTCCAAAATACAACGAACACTTTGCTCCACTTCACGCGCGGACAGGTGAGGGTGCGCGTCAGCGATACGTGCGATCAGATCCGATCTGTTCATGGTGTTTTCCTTGAGAGTTTCAGCCAGTTACCTGCTTTTTTTAGCATTTTATTGCCATTTTTGCCAGTAACCCGACATTGACAAGAAACGATGCCTATGCAAGAGGATTACCCCCACGTTTTAGAATGGAGAAATCTCATGCGTTCGCTCGCCATTTTAGTGCTCACCAGCATGTCCTTTATTGGCGCATGTCAGTGGTGGCCGCATTCAACGACGGATGTAAAAGCACCGTCAGAATACCGCCTGCAAGGCGAATTACTTCGCCAAAACAATAGGTTATGGTTACGCGACTGCAACAACAGCCAGACACCACCACAACCGCTTTACCTAGAACCCGCCGCCGCTGCGCTGTTCAGTGCCGTCAACTACAGCGGCTTGGAAGCCCGTTCATTATTCGCCGACCTGCGTGTTGTCGATTCAGGGAATACCGCTAAGGCGCTGCGCGTGCGGCACATTTACACCGTAACTCAAGACAGCACCTGCACGCGGCGCGACATGCCGTCATTGCTGCTACAGGCGCATGGCTATGCACCTTTATGGCGCATGAAAATAACCACACACGGCTTTTTATTGGAACGCGCAGGAAAACCCGCCTTAGCGTTGCCGTACATCGAAGAAAAATTACCAAACGGATTGTACGCTTTCTCCAGCGAAGCGAATGGTAAACGCATTCGCCTTTATATTGCCCCAGAATTGTGCATTGATAGCCAAACGGTCGGCTGGTATTCATTGCGCGCACGCCTCAGTATCGACGACGAACCGCCTCAGATGGGCTGCGCCAGCTTCGGCGGCGCGCGTAACGAATGACTACTCGCGGTTGCCTCAACAGCCCGCTATGCTCCAATCACGCTGATTTACTACAGGAGTGAACTCATGCTGCGTATTGCGATTAACGGTTATGGTCGAATTGGTCGTGCGGTGTTGCGTGCGATTGTGCAAAACGGTCTGGAGGACCGCGTTCAAGTGGTGGCCATCAATGATTTGGGCAGCCATGAAACCCTAGCGCACCTCACTCAATTTGATTCCACCTATGGCCGCTTTCCCGGCACCGTGGCCCTTGAAGGCGACGTGCTGCGTGCGGGCAAGCAATCCATTCGTGTGCTGCAAGAACGTGATGCCACCCGTTTGCCGTGGGCAGAATTGGGCGTCGATGTGGTGTTTGAGTGCAGCGGCAAATTCAAAAAACGTGACTTAGCCGCGCAGCATTTAGAGGCCGGTGCAGGGCGTATTTTAATGAGTCACCCGCTGGATACCGCTGATTTAACTGTGGTTTACGGCGTAAACCATGCGCTGCTCAACGGCAGCCAGCGCATTGTGTCGAATGGTTCTTGCACCACGAATTGCTTGGCACCGCTGGCCAAGGCGCTGCATGACGGTGTGGGCATTCGTCAGGGATTGATTAACACGGTTCACGCCTACACCAACGACCAAAATTTACTCGACCAAAATCACAGCGATTTGTACCGCGCGCGCGCTGCCGCCCTGTCTATCATCCCGACAAGTACCGGCGCGGCTAAAACGATTGGCCTCGTCTTACCCGAATTGACCGGACGTTTAGACGGTTTAGCGGTGCGCGTTCCAACGCCTACCGTATCGCTGCTTGACCTCACGTTTACGGCAGAACAAGCCACCAGCGTTGAAGCGGTCAATGCCCTGTTGCGTGCCGCTGCCGAGCAATCGCCCGTCTTGGAATGCAACACGCTGCCGCTGGTTTCCAGCGATTTCACTGCCTATCCCGCCTCGTGCATCGTGGATTTGACGCAAACGCGCGTTCAAGGTGAGTTGGTGAAAGTGCTGGCGTGGTACGACAACGAATGGGCCTTCACCCTGCGAATGCTGGATGTGGCGCTGTACTGGCAATCCGTAGCGAACGCCTAAGCGTTACAGCGTCCAAGGTCGCCCGCGCGTTTTTTCGTGCGGGCGCACTCGTTTTTG
>CAZBNX010000095.1:0-5460 GCA_964493255.1 uncultured Pseudomonas sp. | reverse complement strand
GCGCGCTCTAGCCAAGCGCCCAACAACGGGGACCAATTATGGTCTCGCAGCAACGGCCAAAGCTGGGCAGCGGCTTCACGTTGCTGTGGTTCGGCGCGCAACGCATCCACCACAACCGCCAGCAATGCGCCGAGCCCCTCGGCCACCTGTCGCGCATGGGCGGGTTGACACAACCAGCCTGCAAGCAGGCTCGCCGCGTCAAAATCCTGTTCAGTATCCATGAGTTAGAACGCTAGAAAGGAGAAGACGCAAGGATGACACAAGGGCAGCCGAAGCTGCCCCTGTTTGTCCCTTGGCGTTTATCCAAGAGCGCCAATCACTCCCACTCAATCGTGGCGGGCGGCTTACTCGACACGTCATAGGTGACGCGGGAAATGCCTTCAATCTCATTGATGATGCGGTTAGAGACTTTCTCTAGCAGCTCATACGGCAAATGCGCCCAGCGTGCGGTCATGAAGTCGATGGTTTCAACGGCACGCAGCGCCACCACCCACGCATAACGACGGCCATCACCGACCACGCCCACCGATTTCACTGGCTGGAACACCACAAACGCTTGGCTGGTTTTGTGGTACCAGTCAAAGTTACGCAGCTCCTCGATGAAAATATGGTCCGCGCGGCGCAGCAGGTCGGCGTACTCTTTTTTCACTTCGCCAAGGATACGCACGCCCAAACCGGGGCCGGGGAAGGGGTGACGGTAAACCATGTCATACGGCAACCCTAATTCCAGACCGATTTTGCGTACTTCGTCTTTGAACAGTTCACGCAGTGGCTCAACGAGCTGGAATTTCATGTCTTCCGGCAAACCGCCTACGTTGTGATGCGACTTAATTACATGCGCTTTGCCCGTTTTCGCACCGGCTGATTCAATCACGTCAGGGTAAATCGTGCCCTGCGCGAGAAAGTCGATGCCTTGCAGTTTTTTCGCTTCTTGGTCAAACACTTCGATGAAGCTGCGGCCAATGATTTTGCGTTTCTGCTCGGGGTCGCTGACGCCTTCTAAACGTCCTAAGAACAGGGCTTCCGCGTCGGCGCGAATCACTTTAACGCCCATGTTTTCCGCAAACATGGCCATCACTTGATCGCCTTCGTGCAGGCGCAATAAACCGTTATCGACAAACACGCACGTCAGTTGTTCGCCAATCGCGCGGTGCAACAACGCCGCCACCACGGAAGAATCCACGCCGCCGGATAAGCCGAGCAACACTTTGCGCTCACCGACTTGCTTGCGAACGGTGGCAATCGCGTCTTCGACGATATTGGCGGGCGTCCAGAGGGCTTCGCAGCCGCAAATATCCAAAATGAAGCGCGACAGAATGCGGCCACCTTGTTTGGTGTGCGTCACTTCGGGGTGGAATTGCACGCCGTAATAAGCGCGGCTGTCGTCCGCCATTGCCGCAATCGGACAGCTTGGCGTGCTGGACACAATGTGGAAGCCTTCTGGCAGTTGCGTCACTTTATCGCCGTGGCTCATCCACACGTCGAGGCTCATTAAGCCATCGTCGTCCATGTGGTCTTCGATGCCATCCAACAGGCGGCTTTTGCCCACGATATCTACGCGCGCATAACCAAATTCGCGCACATCGGAGCCTTGCACCTTGCCACCCAACTGCTCGGACAGGGTTTGCATGCCGTAGCAAATCCCGAACAGCGGCACCTGCAAATCAAACACCGCTTGCGGCGCGCGCGGGCTGCCTTCTTGGTGAACGGATTCGGGGCCACCGGCCAAAATCACGCCACGCGGTGCAAATTCACGAATTGCGGCATCATCCATATCAAACGGATGAATTTCGCAGTAAACGCCAATTTCACGCACGCGGCGGGCAATCAGTTGAGTGTATTGAGAACCGAAATCAAGAATCAGAATCCGGTGAGCGTGAATGTCTGGATGGGACATGAAAAATTCTCGTAACGAAAGGCACAAACAACACGGGGCCACTGCTGATTTTGACAGTAGCCCCGCGCCATTCTTAAAGGGAATGCGGATTAGCCAACACGGTAGTTTGGCGCTTCCTTGGTGATTTGTACGTCGTGGACGTGAGATTCCGCCATACCTGCGCCGGTGATGCGCACAAACTCAGGACGAGTACGCATTTCTTCAACCGTCGCGCAGCCGGTGTAACCCATTGCAGAACGCAGACCACCCATCAACTGGTGAATGATGGCACTCAGCGCGCCTTTGTACGGCACCCGACCTTCAATACCTTCAGGCACTAATTTTTCGGCACCGGCGGAAGAATCTTGGAAATAGCGGTCAGAAGAGCCTTGCGCTTGCGCCATTGCACCCAACGAACCCATGCCGCGATAGGCTTTGTAGGAACGGCCTTGGAACAATTCAACTTCGCCCGGTGCTTCTTCAGTGCCTGCGAACATGGAGCCCATCATCACCGCGTTTGCACCAGCCACAACCGCTTTCGCCAAATCGCCGGAGAAGCGGATACCGCCGTCAGCAATCATTGGCACGCCGGTGCCTGTCAACGCGGTAGCGACGTTCGCAATTGCAGAAATTTGCGGCACGCCCACACCCGCTACGATGCGCGTGGTACAAATGGAACCCGGGCCAATACCGACTTTTACGCCGTCTGCACCCGCTGCAACCAGCGCCAGCGCTGCCTCAGCCGTGGCGATGTTGCCGCCAATGACTTGAACCTGTGGGAAGTTTTCTTTGACCCAACGCACGCGGTCAATCACGCCTTTGGAATGGCCGTGCGCGGTATCAACCACCACCACATCCACGCCCGCCGCGACTAATGCAGCAACGCGGTCGCCGGTGTCTGCGCCGGTACCTACTGCCGCACCGACACGCAAACGCCCTTGCTCGTCTTTAGAGGCCAGTGGGTAGGTTTTGGCTTTCTCGATGTCGCGGAAGGTCACGAGGCCACGCAGATGGAATTGTTCATCCACGACCAGCATTTTTTCGATGCGGTGCTCATAGAGCTTGGCTTTGATTTCTTCTAAGCCGGTGCCTTCTTGGACGGTAATCAGGCGCTCTTTGGGCGTCATGATGGCGGCAACGGTGTCACCGGCGTTGGGCTTCACGCGCAGGTCACGACCCGTCACGATGCCAACCAATTCGCCCCCTTCAACCACAGGGAAACCGGCAAAACCCAGCTCGTTGGATTTACGCAGCAAGTCGAAAATTTTGGTATCGGGCGTGACCGTAACCGGGTCGCGCACGATGGCTGTTTCATGGCGTTTCACTTTACGCACGGCAGCGGCTTGCTGCTCGATGGTCATATTTTTGTGAATGATGCCAATGCCGCCTTCTTGTGCCATCGCAATGGCCAGACGGGATTCGGTCACGGTGTCCATCGCTGCCGATACGAGCGGAATATTCAGCTCAATGCCGCGCGTTAGACGGGTTTTGAGCGACACATCTTTAGGCAGAACCTCGGAATAACCGGGGATGAGGAGAACATCGTCGAAGGTCAGGGCTTCTTGGCTGATACGCAACATGGCGGGGCTCCCAGACGGGAAAAAATGGAAGCGCGGCATTATACCCATGCCCCCCCTCCCGCTCAACGCAACCGAACACCACAGGCGTGACGCCACTACCGGCGCTTGGGTAACATCGCGCTCCCTTTTATGGTGCTCAACGGGAGTGCAGTGTGCTCGACAGGATTCGCGTGGTACTGGTCAACACCAGCCACCCAGGCAATATCGGTGGTACGGCTCGCGCCATGAAAAACATGGGGCTGTCGCGCTTGGTACTGGTTCAACCCGAAGAGTTTCCCAGCGGGGAAGCCAATGCGCGCGCATCCGGCGCGACAGATATTTTAGAAAATGCGCTTGTGGTGGATTCATTAGAAGATGCGCTAAGCGGCTGCACCCTTGTTTTTGGCACCAGTGCGCGTGAGCGGCGGATTCCGTGGCCATTGCTCGACCCGCGCGAATCGGCTGCGAAAGTGCTTGAACAAACGCAATCCGGCGGCGATGTTGCGTTAGTGTTTGGCCGCGAGTATGCCGGTCTGACGAATGAAGAACTGCAACGCTGTCATTTTCATGTGCACATTCCATCCAATCCTGAATTTAGCTCGCTGAATCTAGCGACAGCGGTGCAAGTGCTGGCGTATGAAGTGCGGATGGAATGGTTAGCGCGCCAAGGCCAACCGACGTGCATGGAAAAAATCGAGACCACCGCCATGCTCGACACCGTGCCCGTTACCGCCGACGAATTAGAGCGGTATTACGCGCATTTAGAGAAAACCTTGGTTGAAATTGGTTTTCTCGACCCCGAAAAACCGCGTCATTTAATGGCACGTTTGCGGCGACTGTACGGACGCACGAACGTAACGAAGCTCGAAATGAATATTTTGCGCGGCATTCTGACCGAAACGCAGAAAGCGGCGCGGGGGCAACACCACCAGCACCAGCGGAGAGATGACTAATGTTTGCACGCCTACGCGAAGACATCCAAAGCGTATTCCACCGCGACCCAGCCGCGCGCAATACGCTTGAAGTGCTGATTTGCTACCCCGGTTTGCACGCCACTTGGCTGCACCGTATCGCCCATTTTTTGTGGAATGCGGATTGGAAATTGCTGGCGCGCGTGGTGTCGCACATCAGCCGCTGGCTGACGGGCATCGAAATTCACCCCGGTGCAAAAATTGGCCGCCGCTTCTTCATTGATCACGGTATGGGCGTTGTGATTGGCGAAACGGCTGAAATCGGCGATGACGTTACGCTCTACCACGGCGTTACCCTCGGCGGCACCAGTTGGAATAAAGGCAAACGGCATCCCACGTTAGAAAATGGCGTGATTGTCGGCGCGGGGGCAAAAATTTTGGGCCCATTTACTGTGGGCGCAGGCGCCAAAGTGGGCTCGAATGCCGTCGTGACGAAAGCCGTACCGCCGGGCGCTACAGCGGTTGGCATTCCGGGGCGCATTATTCTGCCGCGTAACCCAGAGGCCGACGACGCGCAAGCCGCCAAACGCAAGGCCATGGCGGAAAAAATTGGCTTCGATGCGTATGGTATGAGCGAAGACATGCCCGACCCCGTTGCGCGCGCGATTGGCCAAATGCTTGACCATTTGCACGCCGTTGACGACCGCTTGAATGGCATGTGCAAAGCCCTCACCGCCTTGGGCAGCGACTATTGCGCCAAAGAGTTGCCGGTTTTGCAGGACGCCGATTTTGCAGGCGTACAACCAAATACACCGCCTACTGAACCCACGGCTCCGCCAGAAACGCCCAAAGCCTAACGCGCCACGCGGTGGCCATACGCGGGCGGTGCGCTATCTGTTACCATCGCCGCCCGCTTTAGCGCCCTCGTTGGGTGCTAATCATTCCTATAGTTGACTGATTTTGTCGGGAATCGCATACTCCGCGCCAATTTCCCGTATGACCCCGGTGCCCGCCCATGCGACTGACAACCAAGGGCCGCTATGCCGTCACGGCTATGCTTGACCTCGCCTTACACGCCCAAGAAGGCCCTGTTTCTCTGGCTGACATTTCGGAA
>CAZBNX010000094.1:0-5466 GCA_964493255.1 uncultured Pseudomonas sp. | reverse complement strand
GGCTGGGGGAAGGCCCGAAAAAAAAGGGTCAAAAAATGCACGCGGTTGGGCGTGCGGGCGAATTTATAGAACGATGCGGCCACGGATTCAAGCGGGCGGGCTGCTCTTTTTAGCAAGAGCACAACAACGCCGCCGACCGCCGGTGGTTGAGCCTGTCGAAACCGAGCCTGTCGAAACCCACGGTGGTTGAGCCTGTCGAAACCGAGCTTGCCGAAACCGAGCCTGTCGAAACCCGCGCTTCCGTAACGATGGCTTGTTAAAACCATCGTTACGTTCTCACCGTGAGAAAAAGCTCACATCAGAACCACGGCACGGTGGCGGTGGCGCTGAGGCCGTAGGTGCTGAAGGTGCCGGGCGTGGGTGTGTTTATCGGGCGATGGTGCTTAATAAACAGGCGGAATCGCTGGCCAGAGCTGCCGCTGCGCATTTCAATCCACGGCAGGTCGCAGAATTGTGCGGCGCGGTCGGGGATGCGTTGGGTAGCGAGTGCAAGGGCGCTGCTTTCGTCGAGCTGTTCGCGCTCCATGAGGCGGCGCGTTAAACGGCGGCGTTGGCGGTCGGGGTTGCTGTCGGTTTGCACGCGGCTGACCACGCAAAACGCGCAATCTTCCGGCACCGGCGCAATCGGCAGGCACAGCACATAATCGCGCAACCCTTGCAGCCAATTTTGCGCTTGCAGGGTTTCCAGTGCCTCGCGGCTACCGTGCAGGCGCAGCAGGTCGCCGGTGCTTTCGGCGCTGTGTTTCGGCAGGCTGATACCCACCTCGCCGGTTTCCAGTTCCACCAAGGCGCTATGCAGCTTGCCAAACAGCACGCCTAACAGTTGTTCCGGCGTGGATTCGGGGTCGCGCAGCAAACGGATGTTGATGTAATGGCTGGTCACTTGTCGGAATCTCCAAATACGCCGCCACGAATCAGGCAGGCCATCACGAAATGTTGTTGTTCGTCGGCGGGTGCTTTGTCTTTCAACACCCAGTTATCCAACAAATTGTAGAAATCCAGTTTCTCTTTCGGCTGGCGATACGCCTTGCCTTGCGACGTCACCGAGCCATAGGGTTCTACCGCAATCGGCCCGACGTCTTCCGATTCGGGGTACCAGGTATCAATGGTACGCAGCGCGTTGCCCACCTTCTGCGAGTGCAGCGCCGCCACGCCGTTCACGCTGTACAGGGTTTTGCTTTTGCCGCTTTTGCCACGGTCCAAAATCAATTCTTGTGAAGGGAACACTTCCTGCCCCGCCCCGATACGCACATAGGCGCTCACTTCCAGCAGAACATGCCCGTTGCCGTTCAAACCTTCTTCCATCACCGCCGCCAGTGATTGCAGCTCGGTAGAGGTTGGGAAGCTCCGCAACCCAACGCCCAGCGCGTCAAACGTCCACGCTTGCGCCGCCTGACCGTTTTGGAAGCGTTTAACCTGCACTTCCACCGTTTCCGCGCCCATACGGTTGCGCCACAGGAAACGCCCGTGTGCCAGATTCACCGCGTAGCGATGCGCCAACACGCCGAAACCGTGCGCGTCTTTGTAACCGTTCACCACGTCGAGCAAGGCTTTGCGGTAATCGGCATCGTTGCAGGCATTGGGTTCGCCGGTGCCGCCCAACACGCGCAGGGTGAAGCGCACGCGCAAGGTGTCACGCTCGGCGGGCAAGCTGGCCACGTCCACCGTTTGCAGGTTCGGCGACTGAATCGCGGCATCCAATTTGGCCGGGTCGCTGTCTTTGCCGCTTTTCAGACGGTTAGAAATGGTGCCGCGCACGGATTTGGTCTGAATCGCCACCGGAGCCCACGCCGCTTCTTGAGCGCGCTCGTCCCAACGCCCCGCCGCCAGCAGCGCATCCGACACGTCCAACTTGCGCTCAAAGGCCAACACGGAAGCGGTTTTCAGGGTTTCTTTCTTGCTCATGGCTTATTTCCTTATTTCAGATGAAAAATCGTTTACTTCCCGACACTTACGCCGGATTTCTACACAAATACAACCCTTCATCGGGGTCGGCGTGGTAGTGCCACAACAGCTCTACTTCACTCCCCACCCGATGCGGGCTAATCCATTCGCCGAGGCTATAAACCGCCTCCACGAAACAAAACGGCGTTTCTTTATCGCGGGCATTGGCCACCGCGCCCGCGTCATAAACCGCACTTAACGCGCGGTACCCGACCGGCATCGGCACTAACCAACCGTTGCGCGCCCGCAGTTGCCATTGCGCGTCGGGGGCATCGGCCTCCGCGTGCGGGTTCGGCGGGTCGATGTTGAGGCGCGTGCAATCCAACAACGCGGCCAAGGTGTCTGCTTCAGGGTGCTGCGCTTGGAACTGCTGCGCGTGTTCCGCCAACTGTTCGCGCCGTTCCACCAAGGCAAAACCGGGCAGCAAACGCCGCTTTATCTGTTTGAATTGCGTGGCGTTTTCTTCATCACCGCCACAAATTCCCCATAACGCCGGTTCGTTACGCGCCCGCGCTACCGTCGGCGGTAATAGGCTGCCGCCCGCTAAACGCATACTCAGCGCCTGTGCCAAACACTGATGCGCTAAGGCGTTTTGTTCGTCGCTGCGCGTGGGCAATTCGCTGTCCACGCCAATCAACAAACTGATGTCGAGGTGCATTCGCCCTTCTTCAATTAAAGAAGCGGTGCTGCCGTCTTTGTTAATCGGATTGCGCGTAAGGTGGAAAACGTGCGTGTGCTTGCCCGCCGGTTTCGAGCTTTGCAGCTCAAACCCATGACAAATCACCCCCACACCGTTGAACTGAATATCCACGCCCGCCGCGTTCAAGCGCCGCTGTAATGCATGAACAAAGCCGGTAAATGCCGTGATGGCCGGAAAGCCCCAACTCATCGGCCCCGCAATCGCGTTGGCGTTTTGCACACGCAAACGCGGCAACAACAGAAACCCACTCGGCTCATCACTCATCACAAGCCCTCCGCAAATAAACGCATTTCATCGGCAAAATCCGAGGCCCATTGCGCGGCTTCGTCTTCGGTCATTAGTAAGGCTTTGCCGGTTTCCTTGTCTTTGGTACGCAGTTGCGCGTTAAACCATGAAACAAATTTACGGCAAATTTCTTCCTGCCAATTCGGCATCGCGGGGTGTTCCGCCTCAGGATCAAGCCAACGGCATTGCGCGGGTGGTAATTTGCAGCGCGCGTCCACACTCCAACCCGGCACTAACTCGTGCAGTTGCGCGGCGTAATTCAGCACCTCAGTACATACCTCGCCCACTAACGCCGCACGACGCGCACGAATGTGGCGGTTATTGCGTTCAGCGTTGTTTAATAAGAATTTTTTTAGCTTACTAATCAACGCAAGCACGTCACGCCGACGCCCCAACACATCCTCAAACACCGAATACACACCGAAAGGAGGCCGCACGCCCTGCGCGGATTGCCACAACGGTGGAAACGCCGCCAAGAGCCAGTTTTCGCCATAACGCACACTGTTGAGCTGGCTGATGTTTTGCGGTTTGGTGCCGCCAAATTTCTGAATAGCCAGATTCGGGTATTCGCAATAGCCCTCGTGCCACGCTTCTTCTTTACGACGCGCATCACGCGCGGCTTGTGCGGCGTCGCCAAAGCGTTCTTCGCGCAACTGGCTTTGTAAGCGATGAATCAAACTGGTAGGGAACAGCGGCGAAAGTAGGTGATAACTGCCGTCTTCTAACGGGAAGTACACCTGACGCGCCAAGCTATGCGATTCGGGTTTATCACGGCAATCATCAGCAATCGTCGCAAAAGAAGCGCGCAACGCTGCACCTCGCTGCGGGTCGTCTGAAAACGCCTGAGCGATTGCATCATCACCGCGCAGCACCCGCGCCAGCAGCGTTTCGCCATCGCACACCAGACGCAAAAATTTATAAACATCCAGCGCCGCCGAGTTACCCACCACATCATCAACGGCCACACCCATCGAGCATGACGCCACCAAACCGTGTAACTCCGACACAGCCTCACGCACCAGCAAATTAGTGCCGCGAGCATTGGGATGCGCCGGTTTTACGATGTGCGTGGCTAATTGAATTTGCCCCACACGCTTGGCAGCACTTTCCAACCATGCGGCTGGCTGATATTCCGCCTCTAGTTTTTGCCGCTTGCCGTCATCTTCGGGTTTTAGTTTTTCCAACTTTTCTTGCAAGCGTTGAGCAAGAAATTCATGAATCACTGCCCTTAATGCGCTCGCTGAATCTGTTATTTCCATTAAACCTCCTGTCGGGATTGAACCCAGAAAACCTTTAAAAACAACGCTTAAAACCTAAAAACGGATGCCATTCCCAACCCGATTCCGCTTCTTTTTCCGGCAGTTGCAAATACCCGAATCGCTTGGCGCATTCCGTGAGCGGCATCTCCAGCGATTCCGCCAAGGCGTGCAACGCGGTGCGGTAATCCATGCCGCCCCACGGCGAAACCCGCGCCCCGAACGTCAGCGGTATTTCGCGCAACAGGTGCCCTTGCGCTAACCATTCGCCGCGTTCCGTCAACTCGTGGAAACGCAACGCGGCATCAGCGTCTTCTTCCTCCAGCAACAGCGCGTAGCGTTGTTCCGCCCGTCCCGCACGGAAGCGTTTCCATTGCTGTAACAGCCCGCTCAAGGTGGCGCGGCCTTGTGTATTCCACCAATCCGGCACCTGAAACGACGGCGAAGGTGCATTGCCGGGGCGCAATAATTGCTGCAAGCGCCAATGTTCCAAGGTCGCCAAGCGGGTGCCGGATTCCGCTTTCAAATTCGCCGGTTCAACAATGCGCGGGCTGGCGTTAATCGCTGCCAACTGTTCTTCCGTGACCAGCTCGCGCAGGTCGTGGGTTTTCAGTACGTTTTTTTCATCTTCAAAACCGGGGCGTTGAAAGGCCACCGTTTCACCCAACAAACCCAACACATTCTTTTGCCATAACAACAGGTTAGGCGTTGTACATTCCCCCGCCCGATGCCGTCGAATCCGCCCCGCCAACTGAATCAGCGAACGCATCGACGACGGCTCAACCAGCGCCCAATCGTAATCATGGTCGCGCCCGACTTCGGCCACCGGCGACGCCAACACCACAAACAGATGGTCTTGTTCGGGGTGTGTTGCCAACGCCGCTTTTACCAACGGATGCCGAAACAACGCCGTTTCATCCGCACGGTTCAGCAAACTGTCCAACTGCGCTTCCAACGCCGAGCGCACCAACAACGGAAAACGCGAGTGATACACACACAAATGCACTCGCACGCCCGCCGGTGCGTCTTCAGCAAACAGCCGTTGCGCGACCTCCATCAACGGGCCGATGTTGGCCATACGAATCAGCCCACAACTGACGCGCTGCCCACTCGGTGCCGCACTGTGATGCGCGCCGTGCAGCGCCAACATCGGTGCCATCAACTGCGCCGCAATCTCGTGACACACCGCCGGACGCCGCCGCGCCGTTACTGTCAGCGGCAAAATTTCCGCCCGACGCCGAATCGGTAGCGGTGCCAAATTCGCTACACGTTTCTGCACAA
>CAZBNX010000093.1:3723-5466 GCA_964493255.1 uncultured Pseudomonas sp. | reverse complement strand
GTTTCAATGGGTTAGCGTGCTTGGTAAATCTGGTCGAAGATACCGCCGTCTTTGAAGAACTTAGGTTGTGCGGTTTTCCAGCCGCCTTCGTCGTTAATGGTGACTAATTTCAGGGAAGGGAATTGCTTGGCAAATTCCGCCGCGACTTTGGCATCGCGTGGGCGATAGAAATTCTTCGCGGCAATGCGTTGGCCTTCTTCGCTGTACAAATAATTCAGGTACGCAGTAGCGACTTCGCGTGTGCCTTTGCTGTCTACGTTTTTATCAACGATGGTCACAGGCGGTTCCGCCAAAATCGACAGGGAAGGCACAACGATTTCAAACTGGTCGCCGCCTTGTTCTTTTAATGCGAGAAACGCTTCGTTTTCCCATGCCAGCAAGACGTCACCAATTTGGTTGTTCACGAAGGTAACGGTAGAACCACGCGCGCCGGTGTCCAGTACCGGGACGTTTTGATACAGCTTTTGTACGAATTCTTTGGCTTTTTCTTCGCTGCCGAAGGTTTGTTTGGCGTACGCCCATGCCGCTAAGAAGTTCCAGCGCGCACCGCCTGACGTTTTCGGGTTAGGTGTAATCACGCCCACATCGGCTTTCACTAAATCGCCCCAGTCTTTGATTTGCTTGGGGTTTCCCTTACGCACCAAAAACACGATGGTTGAGGTGTAAGGCGTGCTGGCATTCGGTAAACGTGTTTGCCAGTCTTCAGGAATGAGCTTGCCGATTTTGTGCAGCTCATCAATGTCACCCGCTAAAGCGAGGGTCACGACATCGGCTTTTAAGCCATCAATCACGGCGCGCGCTTGTTTGCCGGAGCCGCCGTGTGATTGTTGAACGGTCACGGCATCGTGGCCAGTGGCCTGCCAATGTTTACTAAACGCGGCGTTGTATTCGCTATACAGCTCGCGCGTTGGGTCGTAAGAAACGTTCAGCAAGGTGGTTTCTGCCGCGTGTACGGTGCCGCTGAACAGAAAGCCAGCGAGTGCGGTTAAGGCAAAGCGATTTAAGGTGCGAAGGTTCATATGCGTGCTCATGCTCTGTAGAAGGAAATTCAGGGTTCATGTTCACGCCCTCCGGTGGTCCAGTCGGGGTGGCAATGCGGCGAATAATTAAGCTGTTTTTTTGCTGCTTGGCGTGTTGCTCACGCTGCCTTGTGCTTGTAAGCGGAATTTTTCTTTACGCTCAATTTGCACCACTTGACCGTTATGCACGGTGATTTCTACCGCGCCATAACGTAGACCGCGTAGCGCATTGTTAATTTCTTGCAACACGGTCGCGTCGTCAGAAAGAGGGGTTGAGGCTGGGGTATCGGCGCTCATGGGTGTGCTCCTTAGTGATAGCCGCGCCGAGTGTTGTCGGCGGCTGGTGGCTATCTTAACGGGCTGCGTATATTCCGAAAAAGAATTTTTTAGAATGCTTATGACTACTATTTGAAATATAAGGCGCGCTCATTTCATGCCAAAAAGCGCAAATGCCAGCATTATTGGAATAACTGAATGATTTTTTATTCCTTAACAGCGCGTGAATTGCTTTTTACACTGCGCCCACTTTCTTTTTGCATGATTGAGGCATCGCCATGAACCCATCACCGATTCGTTATCTCATCGTTCCCGGCTGGCAAGGCTCTCCGGCAGAGCATTGGCAAAGTCATTGGCAGCGCGCGTTACCCGATGCCATTCGTGTCGAGCAGCGCGATTGGCTGCATCCCTTAAAAGAAGAGTGGATAGCGCAGCTAGAGCGTTATGT
>CAZBNX010000093.1:0-3623 GCA_964493255.1 uncultured Pseudomonas sp. | reverse complement strand
GCGATTGGCTGCATCCCTTAAAAGAAGAGTGGATAGCGCAGCTAGAGCGTTATGTGTCCGCCTCGCCGGTGCCGGTTGTGGTCATCGCGCACAGTTTAGGATGCGTTACCTTGGCGAATTGGGCGGCACATACGTCGCCCGGCCTACGCAATAAAGTGCTGGGCGCGTTGTTGGTGGCTCCGGCTGATGTTGAGCGTGTGGGTTGCCCCGCCGATATCAGCAATTTCGCGCCTATTTCGCGGCAATTACTGCCTTTTCCCAGCTTAATTATTGGCTCTGATAACGACAGCGCCGCCACGCCAGCGCGTGTGCAGCAGTTAGCGAAGGCATGGGGCGCGTCTGTGGAGGTGTTATCGGGCGTTGGCCACATCAATGTGAAATCGGGGCATCAGCGTTGGGAGCAAGGTTTTGCCTTCCTTTATCGCCTGCAATGCCAGATTGAGCAGCATTGGCGTCAGTTGGCATAAATAAAAGGAGTACATCAATGAGCATTGAAGCAACCGCCGCGCCGTCTGTATTAACATTCAACGACGCTGAAGGCAGCCCGTTAAGTATTCGGGCGCGCGCGTTAGTTTTCGTTGACCCATTATCGCAGACGCTGGCGCACACCGTTGAACAATGGGCACCGGAAGCACGGCCTTTATTAATTCATGGCGAAATAGGCACCGGACGCGAATTATTAGCACGTTATATTCATCGCATCAGCGGACGACCGGGGTTATTTGTATCGCTGAATTGCGCGAGTCTTAGCCCACAATACGGTGAAGCCGAATTATTTGGGCATGCGCCGGGTATTATTAATAGTACCGCCAGTAGTCGTGCGGGTTGGTTGGGCTCTGCACAAGCGGGCACTTTATATCTGGATGAAATTGCGGATTTATCTTTATCCATGCAAAAAACATTATTAAATGTTTTAGAAACGCGGGAAGTGCTACGCATTGGTGCCAAAGAAACAACGCTGGTTGATGTGCGAATCATAGCCTCTACTACAGTGGACTTATCGCGTGTGGTTGCTGTAGGCCGCTTTGATAAAAATCTCTTTGAATACCTTAAAGATGGTTTTTTACACCTTCCCGCACTGCGGGAACGCAAAGGCGATTTATTACCGACGGCTGAATATCTACTGGGTGTACACGCAAGACGTTTAGGTATCGCCACGCCAGAAATAAGCGAGGACGCTATTCATCGTTTAATGAATTACAAATGGTTAGGAAACACTAAAGAATTAGAAAAAATCATGCACTTTGCGTTGCTTCTAAGTGATGGCGTTATTACCTCACAACATTTAATGCTTTCAGAATAGTTAAATGCAGGTGCCCTGCTGTTGAACAACAGGGCACCCACCTACCTTATTAGCTCAATACAAACAAATCATGCTTCGCGTCGTAACTAATGCGCGTGATATTACCTACTAATTGAATGCTGAAATCTTCCGTGCTGTTAAAGTTACCATCACGGTTAATATCAACTTGCAATTGGTCGTTAGTAAAAGCCACGCTGTTCTCTGAATCAATACTGCTGGCCAACTTGGTGCGGCGTACCAATTCATCCAACGTCACGCCGTTAATGTGCAAATTAGCTAATTGCTCGGTGTCTAATTGCACACGGCTATTACGGGTATCTATCAGCACATCTTGACCGCCCGCCGTGAGCGCAGAGCTTGCCCAAACATACTGATCACGCGCATTGCCACCGATTAATACATCACGACCCAAACCGCCTTCGAGTGTGTCTGTACCAGCAAGGCCATAAATACGGTTGTCCGCATCATCGCCGGTAACGGTATCGGTTGAGCGGGTACCGAGGCGCGTATTGGCATCATCCAAATCCAACACATCTTGCTGTGGCACAGTGCCGGTCAGTTTGAACAGGTCGGTTTTAGCATTGAAACGCAGGCCAGTGGCTTGGTACAGCGTGATTTGGAAATCATCAGCGGCGCTAAACGAGCCATCGCCATTGACATCTAATTGCACCGCACCCTCTACAACGGCAATGCTGTTATTAGCGTCAATTTGGCTGCCAACAGTCAGCGAACGGCCTTGATGTTCGCCTAAGTTGAGGCCGTCGATTTTCAGATTCGCCAAGGTAGTCGTGGCAAATTGCAACACACCGCGACGGTCAATCAGCAAATCATGGCCGCCTGCTGCCAAATCACCTTCGCCCAGTGCGCTGTTCCAAACGTACCAATCGCGCGCCGCACCGCCTATTAACGCATCGTCGCCTTCACCACCCACGAGGGTATCGCGGCCTCGTGCGCCATACAGTTGGTCGTCACTCACGCCGCCATCAAGCGAATCGTGTTCGCGCCCGCCGAGCAACATATCAACCGCGTTGCTGCCGGTCA
Organism: uncultured Pseudomonas sp.; assembly: GCA_964493255.1. GTDB lineage: Bacteria > Pseudomonadota > Gammaproteobacteria > Pseudomonadales > Pseudomonadaceae > Geopseudomonas. The sequence goes on along the minus strand of CAZBNX010000093.1, from coordinate 1,279 downwards.
GTGATGGGCTGCGGCTGGTACCTACGTTCACCAAGTTGAACACTTGACGGTGTGCGTCGAAGCTCAAGCCCAAGGCGTTACCGTACAGCTCGATTTGGAAATCGTCAGCGGCATTGAAACTACCGTCGGCGTTGAGGTCGATTTGCACTGTGCCATCTACAACGGCGATGCGGTTGCTGGCGTTAATTTGACCGCCGACCGTCAGCACGCCGCTGCTGTAACTGTTTAAGGTTTGACCGTTCAGCGTGAGGCTGCCCAAGGTGTTTGGAATAAATTTCAAGATGCCCTGGTCATCGACAATATGGTCGATGCCGCCTGCGATTAAATCGCCGCTGCCCAGTTCACTGTTCCAAACGTACCAATCGCGGCCCCCTTCGCCTGCTAACCAGTCATCGCCGTTGCTGGCATACATGACATCGCGGCCTTGCAAGCCCAGCATCAGGTCATTGCCTTCACCGCTGGCCAAACCTTCGCGGCGCGGACTGCCTGCAACCAAGTTACTGGCTGCACGCCAACCGGGTGCGCCGGGGTCTACAATCACGCCGTTTACTTGCCCATCTTCGTCGAACTCGCCGCCATCTTGCAGGAAGAAGTCCAAACGGGTTTTGCCGTTGGTGTACACGACTTGCCCGCCGTATTCTGCACTGGCCAAGTTGACCCACGTTCCTTGCGCGTTTTGCTTCCAATAACCATTGACGGCAACATCACCATCAACAAACAGGCTGAAACTTTCATTCGCGCCGACGGCTGTGGTGGCGGTAAACGAAATCAGGCCCAGTGGCATATCCACGTTATCGGGTTTGTCTTCCGGCGCATCCATTTGGGCAGCGGCGGTGATGGTGGCACTGGAGTTGGTGGTGGCAGCACCTTCATTGGAAGCACCTACCAAGGTGACAAACACCACGCTGGCGTTAGGATTCTGAGTAATGTGCTCGGTATTGCGGAATGGAATCGACGCCACATCAGCCTGTTCGGTATCAGCTACACCGTCGCCGTTGCCATCACCGTTTGTACCATTCGTGACCTCAAGGCTAGGTACTAACTCCTCAATCAACTCTGGGATGCCATCGTGGTCATCATCAGGCAGTTCAGTCCACTCATCCACCGACGGTAAATCAGGAATTTTGCCCAATTCGAGCACGGTCGCGGTGGCGTTACTGGTTACGTTTTCAAGGGTACCAAAGCCGTCGGTATACGACGCCACCACGCTCATCGCTTGCCCGACTTGCGCTTGCGTCAGGGTGAAACTGTCGCCGGTAGCACCGTCAATCGCCACGCC
>CAZBNX010000092.1:0-5479 GCA_964493255.1 uncultured Pseudomonas sp. | reverse complement strand
CAAACCGGCGATGAGGTGTTTCGTCTGTTTGTTTTAGATATGGAAAACGGCACGACCCACGCGCTGCCGTTCGATGACTGCGACGGCAGCCTGACATGGGCGAACGACAACCAAACCCTGTTTTTCGTCACGTTAGACGACACACACCGTCCGCATCAGTTGCACCGCTATCAGCTTGGCGACGGCAGCGCCACGCCCGTTTTCACCGAATCCGATGGGCGTTTTTTTCTGACCTGCCAACGCGCCAGCTCGGAACAGCAGTTGATTCTGTTGCTTTCCAGCAAAACCACCACCGAGGCATGGACACTCGACGCGCATCAGCCCACGCATGCATGGCACTGCATTGCGCCGCGTCGTGACGGTCACGAGTATTACCCCGACCACGGGCAGTATCAGGGGCAAGCGTGCTGGCTGATTCGCAGCAACCAAGAAAGCCTTGATTTTGCGCTGTACCACGCACCGCACCACGCGCCAGACATCGCGCATTGGCAACTGTTGGTCGCGCCGCGCACCGGGCAAACGCTGGAAGACGTGACGTTGCACGCCAGCGCCATCACCCTCGAACGCCGCGAAAATGGTTTGCCGGTATTGGAAGTGATGCCCGAAAACGGCGCGCCGTACCGCATTCAGTTGCCCGATGCAGCGTACAGTCTGCACATCGTAGACAGCTTAGAATTCAACAGCTTAACCCTGTGGCTGCGCTATGAATCGCTGAACCGTCCGGCACAAACCCGCGCGCTGGTTTTGGCTTCTGGCGAACAGCGCACCCTGCGCGAAACGCCCGTCGAAGGTGCCTTCAACGCCGATGATTTTCTCAGCCAACGCCTGTGGGCGACGGCGGCAGATGGCACGCAGATACCGATTAGCCTCGTCGGGCGGCGCGATGTACTGGCTAAACAGTGCCCCGCGCCGCTGTATTTGTACGGTTACGGCGCGTATGGCGAAAGCCTCGACCCGTGGTTTTCGCACGCGCGCTTGTCATTGCTGGAGCGCGGTTTTCTGTTTGCGATTGCGCATGTACGCGGCGGCGGCGAATTGGGTGAGGCGTGGTATCACGCGGGGAAATTGGCGCACAAACAAAACACGTTCGACGATTTTATCGCCTGTTCACAGCATTTAATCAAAAACGGCTACACGCAATCTGACCGTTTAGTAATCAGTGGCGGCAGTGCGGGCGGTTTGCTGATTGGCGCGGTACTCAATCAGCGGCCTGAATTATTTGCCGCCGCGATTGCGGAAGTGCCATTCGTGGATGTGTTGAACACCATGCAAAACCCGGATTTGCCGCTTACCGTCACCGAATATGACGAATGGGGCGACCCCAACGACCCAGAGGCCTATGCACAGATACGCGCTTACGCACCCTATGAAAATGTGCGCGCGCAGGCTTATCCGGCGTTGTTGGCGGTGGCGGGCTATCACGATACGCGCGTGCAGTATTGGGAGGCGGCCAAATGGGTGGCCAAATTGCGCGCCACCCGCTTGGACAATTCACTGCTGTTGCTCAATACCGTGTTCGATGCCGGACACGGCGGCATGAGCGGACGCTACCAATCGTTGCGAGAAGTAGCGTTGGAATATGCCTTTTTAATCAAAGCATTAGGCATGAACACACGCGTTTAACCGGCACGAAAAATCAGGTGCTCTTCCCAATCATCGGGCGACACAGCGGACTCAGCCAACATCCGACCGGCTTGCGAAATACGCGCATCGTGTACCGCTTGCCGGTCGCCGCAAACAAGGTGATGCCAAGGCAATAAATCTTTGCCTTCATTCACCAAGCGATAAGCACAGGTCGGCGGTAGCCAGCGAAATTCGTGCGCCTGCTCAGGCGTTAAGCGAATGCAATCCGGCACCTGTTTTTGACGGGCGGCGTAATCGGTGCATTGGCAACTGTTCAAATCCAACAGTTTGCAGGCAATCCGCGTGTAATAAACGCTGCCGTCCTCTTCATCTTCGAGCTTTTGCAAGCAGCACAAGCCGCAGCCATCACACAAGGATTCCCATTCTTCATCGTCTAACTGGGCCAGCGTTTTGCGCTTCCAGAACGGTTCTACTTTGGCAGCCATACACGGTTCTCCCACTTAAACCGGGTCGTTGCGGCGCAACAATTCTTCAGGCAGATGCTGAATGTATTCTTCTTGCGGTGGCGGCATTTGCAGGTGAAAGCCCTGCTTTTCGATATTTTCCAAGACCTTATGAATATCTTCGCGCGCTAATTTGCGCTCCGGCGTCAGCAACAAATCAAAGGCATGTTGCGGCGTACCGAACGCCGCCAACAAACCTTCTGGAATGCGGCTAAGGGCTTCGCGTTTATCAACGTAGAGGTACATTTCCCGCTTGCGTGGGCTTTTATAGATAGAGCAAATGCGTTTCATCGGGTTTCTCAAGACAAAGAATGAAGCGTATCAAGCAATGCCTGCCCCATTCGCTCACGACGCCAGCCGCGCAACGAATCCGGCAGATGATAAGGACCCTGCGGATAACCACTGCGAATCAACGCCTCCAGCGATTTTTTCCGCAACATCAGTTCAGGGACGATTTGTAAGTGTTCCGCTTCACGCTGCCCCACCGCGCGCAACGCTTTCAGCAAACGCGACACCTCGGGCGGCAAGGGTTCGGCCAGCGTTTCTGGCCATTGCTCCGCAGGCAGCGCCGCCGCTGCGGACATAATGGCTAACAATTCCGCACCGTCATGGCGCAAGGTGCGTGGCGGCAATTCTTCAATACGCGCCAACCCCGCGAGGTCTTTGGGTTGATAACGCGCCAACGCCCACAACGGGCCATCTTTCATCAAACGACTGCGCGGCACATTGCGTTTACGCGCTTGTTCTTCGCGCCAATTCGATAACGCACGCAACACCGCCAACTGTTGCGGACGCAATTTCCACGCTAAACGCACCTCACGCCACGCTTCTTGTGGGTCTTCAATTTCGCTATGTGCAGCGACTAACTCCGCCCCATCGTCTAACAACCAGCGGCGGCGTTCTTCATCTAAGCGTGCATCCAAACAGCGATACAGCTCACACAGGTGCAATACGTCATCAGCGGCATAACGAATTTGCATCGGCGTCAATGGGCGTTGCAGCCAATCCGAACGGGTTTCGTCCTTGCTCAAGTTCACGCCCAATAATTCATGGACGAGGCGTGAATAACCCATTGAAAAACCGATACCTAGATAACCCGCCGCCAGTTGCGTATCAAACAATGGCACTGGATAAGCGCCGGTTAATCGCTGAAAAATCTCTAAATCTTCGCCGCATGAATGCAGCACTTTTACCACGGCGGAATCATGCAGCAACGCTGCAAACGCTGACCAATCACGAATGCGGAGCGGGTCAATCAGCCAAATACCTTCGCCGTCCCCGACTTGCACTAACGCCGCTTGCGGATAAAAGGTGTCAACGCGCATGAATTCGGTGTCCAGTGCGACAAAAGCGCACTGCCGCCACTGTTGGCACGCTTCAGCCAGATGAACGTCATCCACAATCCAGCGGACATTGGTTTCAACCATGCGCGAACCTCCTCGGAAAAAACCGAATTGTAACGGTGCCCTGCCTAAGATTGCTTTCGTCAATACAAATTGCGTATGAGAGCGCGCCCGTTAATGCGTTCAAAATATCGTGCTATGCTCAAAACACGCCAGCCGTGGCTAGGGACGCGCTTTTAGGCCAATCACGAACCTACTTAAGCATTAGGTCTGATAGGCAGAAAAGCACGTCCGCAGTACACCATAGCCAGCACGGCCACCATCCGGTGTAAGCGGAACGCTTCACAAGACGTTCCCGCGTTATGCCAAAACCTTGTGCAAACACCGCAACACAGAGGGAAAGAGTACAAAATGTCCACTCGTCCGACGATTATTTACACCTTCACCGACGAAGCACCGGCGCTGGCTACCTACTCACTGCTTCCGATTATCCAAGCCTATACCGCCTCTTCAGGCATTGCTGTTGAAACCCGCGACATCTCCCTCGCAGGCCGCATCTTGGCTAACTTCCCCGAGTATTTGAAGGAAGAGCAACGCATCGGCGACCACCTCGCCGAGCTGGGCCAGTTGGCAACGAAACCCGAAGCCAACATCATTAAGCTGCCAAACATCAGCGCCTCCGTTCCACAGCTCAAAGCCGCTATCAAAGAGCTGCAAGCGCAAGGCTACGACCTGCCAAACTACCCTGACGAGCCTGCTAACGACACTGAAAAAGACGTCAAAGCACGCTACGACAAAATCAAAGGCAGCGCGGTAAACCCTGTTCTGCGTGAAGGTAACTCCGACCGTCGCGCACCGCTGTCTGTTAAAAACTACGCGCGCAAAAACCCACACAAAATGGGTGCGTGGGCGGCAGACTCACAAACGCACGTTGCCTACATGGAATCCGGTGATTTCTACGGTAGCGAAAAAGCGGTCACGCTGGCGGCTGCGGGTAGCGTCAAAATTGAATTGGCCGCCGCTGATGGCAGCGTCACCGTACTGAAAGCCAAAACAAACGTACTGGCTGGCGAAATTCTTGATTGCTCCGTGATGAGCAAAAAGGCGCTGCGTAGCTTCGTTGCTGCACAAATCGCTGATGCCAAAGCCCAAGGCGTACTGCTCTCTGCACACTTGAAAGCCACCATGATGAAGGTTTCTGACCCCATCATGTTTGGTCACATCGTGTCTGAGTTCTATAAAGAAGTGCTGGAAAAACACGCTGATGCACTGGCTGAAGCGGGTTTCAATCCAAACAACGGTATCGGCGACCTGTACGCACGCATTGGCGCGCTGTCGGCTGAAAAACAAGCCGAAATCATCGCGGACATCACCGCGCTGTATGCTGACCGCCCCGCACTGGCGATGGTGAATTCTGATAAAGGCATCACCAACCTGCACGTTCCAAGTGACGTCATCGTTGATGCGTCCATGCCTGCCATGATTCGTGATTCCGGCAAAATGTGGAACGCGGAAGGCAAGCTGCAAGACACCAAAGCGATGATTCCTGATCGCTGCTACGCCACCATCTACCAAACCGTGATTGAAGATTGCAAAGCCAATGGCGCTTTCGACCCTGTCACGATGGGCAGCGTGCCTAACGTCGGTTTGATGGCGCAACAAGCAGAAGAATACGGCTCACACGATAAGACGTTTGAAATCGCGGCTGATGGCGTGGTGCGTGTCGTTGACGACGCGGGCAACGTGCTGATGGAGCAAGCGGTTGAAGCGGGCGACATCTGGCGCATGTGCCAAGTCAAAGACCTGCCTATTCAGGATTGGGTCAAGCTGGCGGTGAACCGTGCGCGCCTGAGCAACACCCCTGCCGTGTTCTGGTTGGACGCTGCGCGCGCCCACGACGCCGAAGTGATTGCGAAGGTTGAAAAATACCTGAAAGACCACGACACCAACGGCCTCGACATCCAAATCCTGTCCCCTGTTAAGGCGATGGAACTGTCTCTGCAACGCATCCGCGCGGGTCAAGACACCATCTCCGTGACTGGCAACGTG
>CAZBNX010000091.1:1344-5525 GCA_964493255.1 uncultured Pseudomonas sp. | reverse complement strand
CTCGACCATTACCTCGATGTGCGCCTCGATTTATCTAAGGTGTTGTTTGTCTGTACGGCCAATAGCCTCGACGGTATTCCCAGCGCACTCCTCGACCGCATGGAGGTCATTCGCCTCGCCGGTTACATCACCGAAGAAAAAGTGTCGATTGCGCGTCACCATTTATGGCCGCGTTTACTGGAAAAAGCGGGCGTGCCGTCGAGCCGCCTCGACCTCAACGACAGCACCTTACGCACGCTGATTGAAGGCTATGCGCGTGAATCGGGTGTGCGCCAGCTTGAGAAGCAATTAAGCAAAATCATTCGCAAATCTGTTGTCAAACTGATTGACGCGCCCACCAGCAAAATCAAGATACGCAACAAAGACTTAGAAACCTATTTGGGGATGCCCGCTTTCCGCAAAGAACGCCATTTACAGGGCGTCGGTGTCATCACCGGATTGGCATGGACGAGCATGGGCGGCGCAACATTGCCCATCGAAGCCACCCGCGTGCATTGCCTGAATCGGGGGCTAAAACTCACCGGAAAACTCGGCGACGTAATGAAAGAATCGGCGGAAATCGCCCACAGTTACCTCAGCGCCAACCTCGCCGCTTATGGCGCGCCAACGGGCTTTTTTGACCAAGCCTTTGTGCATGTACACGTTCCCGAAGGCGGAATCCCCAAAGACGGCCCCAGCGCAGGCGTCACGATAGCCAGCGCGTTGTTGTCATTGGCGCGCAATCAACCGGCGAAAAAGAACGTGGCAATGACCGGCGAATTAACCCTCACGGGGCAAGTGCTGGCGATTGGCGGTGTGCGTGAAAAAGTGATTGCGGCGCGGCGGCAGAAAATCAACGAGCTGATTCTCCCCGACGCCAACCAAGGCGACTTCGACGAGCTACCCGATTACTTAAAAGAAGGGCTAACCGTGCATTTCGCCCAACATTTTAGGGACGTGGTTGGGGTGTTGTTTCCGCTTTAACCGTTAACAGCAAACAGCAGCAACGCAGAAAAAGTTGCTGCTTTTGCTAACATAGCTATCACCTAGTGATAGATTTTTCCCATGAGTCGAATTTTCCAAACCCGCTACTTCAGTCGCTGGTTACGCAAAACAGAGCTGAAAGAGCACGACCTCTACAAAGCCGTTCAAGAAATGGAGCAGGGCTTAATAGATGCTGATTTAGGTGGCTGCGTTGTAAAGAAAAGAATTGGCTTGGCGGGACGAGGTAAGCGTTCAGGCGCTAGAACATTGGTGGCAACTAATAAAGATAATCGTTGGTTTTTCCTCTTTGGATTCGAAAAAAATGAACGCGCCAATATCAGCAATGAAGAAAAAGAGGCTTTACAAACACTCGCCAAAGATTTGTTGTCACGCACAGCACACGAGCTTGATAACGCTGTTTTAACGGGAGCTTTACAGGAAATTAACTATGAGCATAAAAACTAAAAGCGCCTTGCTGGATGCAGTACACGAAACAGCATTAGATTTGCATCAATTAGGCTTTATTGATCAACGGAAAATGCGTCAATACGATGCACTTTGCTTGGCACCTATTCCTGAATACGACAGCGAAAAAATTCGTGCCTTACGTCTCCGCTATCAAATTAGCCAAAGCGTCCTCGCGGCCTTGTTGAACACCAGCTCTTCAGCCGTTCGCCAATGGGAATTGGGCGAAAAACACCCCAGCGGCCCCTCCCAAAAATTGCTAAACCTCTTAGAACGCAAAGGGTTAGAAGCATTAATTTAGCAATCAACACTGGGCAATCCGCTTTCTAGCGCCCTTCAGCTAAAATGCGCGCCCCTCATCACAACCACCGACTCACCGTGAACAGCATCCCTGACCGCATTTATGCCACCCCTCAGGAACAGGTTGCCGACTTCGTTTTCAATGAAGCCGTCGTGCGCGTGTTTCCTGACATGATTAAACGCTCGGTGCCCGGTTATCCGACGATTGTGGAAAATATCGGCGTAATTGCCGCGCAATTTGCTCAACCACACAGCGCCTTGTACGACTTGGGCTGCTCGTTGGGCGCGGTTACGCAGGCATTGCGGCGGCATGTGCGCGTTGACGATTGCCGCGTGATTGCGGTCGATAATTCGGCGGCGATGGTCGAGCGGTGCAGCGAATACCTGCACGCACAAGACGCCATGTTTCAAGAATTGTTGCCGGTTGACGTGCTGGAAGCCGACATTTGCCAGCTCACGTTACAGCCTGCGTCGGTGGTGGCGCTGAATTTCACCTTGCAATTTATCCCGATAAAACAGCGGCTTACGCTACTTTCTACCATTCGTGACAGCCTATTACCCGGCGGCGCGTTGATTTTGTCGGAAAAACTGCGCTTCAGCGATGATGAAGAACACGCGCTGCTCACGGATTTGCACGTTGCCTTCAAACGCGCCAACGGGTACAGCGAATTAGAAATTGCCCAAAAACGCAGCGCCATCGAAAACGTGATGAAACCCGACAGCCTCGAAGACCACCGCGCCCGCCTGAAAGAAGCCGGTTTCTCTAAGGTTGTGCCGTGGTTCCAATGCCTCAATTTCGCCTCGTTGATTGCCCTGCCTTAATTCGGATTTGTCCATGACTGCTCTTGCTACTCGCGCCAATTTGCCTGCTTTAATCGCCCAACTACGCGGCACACCGCTGGCTGCATGGGCCGCCACTTTGCCGGATGTGTTGGCGGAAAAATTAGAACGCGGGCACGGTGATTTAACGCGCTGGCAAGCCGCCGTGGATGCGCTGCCAACGCTGCCGGTGGATACGCCCGATTTGCAGCGTGCTTTCCAACTCAACGGCGCACACAACGACGACCAACGCCGCGCGTTAGAGCAGGCGTTACGCGGCCTCATTCCGTGGCGGAAAGGGCCGTTTCATCTGTTTGGCGTGCATGTGGATACCGAATGGCGCTCTGATTGGAAGTGGGAACGGGTCGCGCCGCACCTCAATGTGGCGGGGCGTCGAGTGTTGGATGTGGGCTGTGGGAATGGTTATTACCAGTGGCGCATGTTGGGCGCAGGCGCGCGCGCCGTGGTAGGCATTGACCCTAATTGGTTGTTTTTCTGCCAGTTTTTGGCCATGAAGCATTTTTTGCCCGACCTTCCCGCGTGGCATTTACCGCTGGCCTTGGAAGAATTACCGGAAAAATTAGAAGGCTTCGACACCGTATTTTCGATGGGCGTGCTGTATCACCGCCGCTCTCCGATTGACCATTTGCTGGCGCTGAAAGATTGCCTCGTGCGGGGCGGCGAATTGGTGTTGGAAACGCTGGTGGTAGAAGGCGACGTCAATACCGTGCTCGTCCCTGAAGACCGCTATGCCCAAATGCGAAATGTGTGGTTTTTGCCGTCCGTACCGGCGCTGGAATTGTGGTTACGGCGCGCTGGTTTCACTGATGTGCGTTGCGTGGATGTGAGCACCACCAGCATCGAGGAACAACGCTCAACCGATTGGATGCGTTTCCAATCGCTGCCCGAGTTCCTCGACCCCGAAGACCACCGCCGCACCGTTGAAGGCTTGCCCGCGCCGCGTCGTGCGGTGCTGTTAGCGCGCAAACCGTAACGGTTTCGGCTTAGTGGCGGTCGTGTTTGCTGCCGCCCATGCAGGTGGGCGAATCCGGCGCGCTGCCACGTTCGGCCCATTCTTCTGGCGTGTACGTGTGTTGCGCCAGCGCATGGAACTGCGGCATTAATTCACCCAATGCCGCATAAACGCGCTGCTGACGCTGCACCGGACGCAAGCCCGCAAACTGCTCACTCACCACCACCACTTTGAAATGGCTTTCTTGGCCACGGCTGTGCAAATGGCTTTCGTTGTGAACTTCCAAATGCAGCGGCGCAAACTGCGCGCTCAGGATTGCGTGAATTTTTTCCTGAATGGACATCGTCAAACCTCCGGCTAGAAAACACGCAGTTTAACGCCGCCGCGCGTATGCGGCTTCTAAAGCATCATTAATTGTCCGTAACACTTTGACGCGGGCAAAACGCTTGTCGTTGGCTTCGACCAGCGTCCAACCGGCAATTTCGGTGCTGGTGCGGTCTACCATGTCATTAACGGCATCCACATAGGCTTGCCACTTTTCTCGGTTGCGCCAATCTTCTTCGGTAATTTTGAAGCGTTTGAACGGGCTATTTTGCCGTTCTTGGAAGCGTTCTAGCTGCGTATTTTGGTCAATCGACAGCCAAAACTTGACCACCACCAC
>CAZBNX010000091.1:0-1244 GCA_964493255.1 uncultured Pseudomonas sp. | reverse complement strand
GGGTCGAGTGCCGCCGCTACCCGACGAATCGCACCGCCTTTCCCCGCCGCATCGTTGCCTTCAAACACCGCCACCAAAGAATGCTCTTTGAAGCGTTTATCACGCATCAAGGTGGCCAAACGCCCCTGCTCATAGAGTAATTGGTCGTGATAATCCTCGCGCGTCAGGAAGGGGCTAAGGTCCAAATGCTCAATCAACCCATGCCCATCAATGTTGGACGCCAAGGCCGTGCCATGCGGCTGGCGAATCGGGCGCTCTGGCATTTTCAGCGCTTCTTGCAAGGCTTGCAGCAGAATGCGCCCAACCGTCAGGCTGCGGTAACGCTCATCCGCGCCCGCCACCACATACCACGGCGCATAATCGCGGCTGGTACGGCGCAATAAACGCTCACCGTAATGAATCACTTCGTCATAAGTTTCAAGCTGTTGCCAATCCAGCGGCGTAATGCGCCAGCGTGATTTGCGGTCGTCTTCTAAGGAACGGAGCCGGTCTTTCATCTGTTTTTTAGACAGATGCAGCCAAAATTTAAGAATCAACGCGCCTTCATCGCACAACATGCGCTCGAAGCGTTCGGCGCTGTCAATGGCTTGGTCAAATTGCGCGTCATCAATGCGCCCGCGCACCCGACCATTCAGCATTTGCGTGTACCAGTTACCAAAAAAAACGCCGGTACGCCCTTTCGGCGGCAAGCGTCGCCAATAGCGCCAGTACGGTGGGCGCGCTAACTCCTCGTCGGTTTGCCGGTCGAAGGTTTCGACTTGAATTAAACGCGGGTCCATCCATTCATTCAGCAAGCGCACCGTTTCGCCCTTGCCTGCGCCTTCAATCCCATTCAGCAAAATAATGACCGGAAAACGCGCCTGCTGACGCAATTCATATTGCGCTTCATACAAGGCTTCGCGCAGTTCGGGTAAGGCGGCCTCATAGGTGGCCTTGTCAATGTGATGACGAATTTCTGCCGCTTCAAACATCGGGCATAGCTCCAAAGCTACTCGTTAGAATAGTGGCCTTTTTACCGTTATTTCTCCTGAGTCCGCCATGACCGAACACAACAACGCCGCACTGGATTGGGATGAACAGGGGCAGCCGTTGTCCCGCTCGTTTGGGGATGTGTATTTTTCCCGCGCTTCCGGGTTAGAAGAAACCCGTTATGTGTTTCTCACGCACAATCAGTTAGCGGAACGCTTCGCGGCGCTGCCCGCTGACACCGCGTTTTGCATTGGTGAAACGGGTTTCGGCACCGG
>CAZBNX010000090.1:0-5558 GCA_964493255.1 uncultured Pseudomonas sp. | reverse complement strand
TGGGCAGAACAATCACGCATTTCGTTACTCTCAGTCAGAAGGAATCGCGCGAATTAGCGCGCTTGCAACAGGGCAACCACCTCATCCGCTGACAAGACTTTGCCCATTGAAACCACCGTTTCATCAATCACCAGCGCCGGAGTAGACATCACGCCATACGCGGCAATATCGACGTAATCCGTCACTTTAACGATATCCGCTTCAAGGTTCAGGTGTGCCAACGCCTGACGCACTGAATCCGCCAGCGTAATGCACTTCTTACAACCGCTGCCCAATACTTTAATAATCATAGAGTTACCCTCTCAATAAAACAGATACGCGAATTGATTGAATAAGTAGCCAATCACCACAATGCCCAGCACAACAACCGCGAAAAACAGCGCCAGCAACGGCGTTTTGACCGCCCGCTTCAACAAAATCAGCGACGGCAACGACAGCGCAGTGACGGCCATCATGAACGCCAACACCGTGCCCAACCCGATGCCTTTGGCCACCAGCGCCTCGGCGATGGGTAAGGTGCCGAAAATATCGGCATACATCGGCACACCCACCAATACCGCCACCAGCACCGACCACCAATGTTCTTTGCCTAAGAGCGCCGTTACCCATTCCGCCGGAATCCAGTTATGAATTACCGCGCCAAGGCCAACGCCTAAAAACACATACACCCAAACGCGACAAATCACCTCGACCACTTGCTCGCTGGCGTAGGCCAAACGGTCACTTTGGCTGAGATGTTCAGCGGCTATTTCCGGCAAATGGCCTTGCGTTACGAAGGATTCCACATAGGCTTCCATGCGCGCGCGCCCAATCAAGGTGCCACCCACCACCGCCAACACCACCCCGACCGCCGCATACGCCAACGCAATCGACCAATTAAACACACTGGCCAATAAAATTACCGACGCCAAATCCACCAATGGCGAAGAAATCAAAAATGAAAATGTCACTGCCAGCGGTAATCCGGCACGGGTAAAACCAATAAATAACGGAATGGATGAACACGAACAAAATGGCGTGACCGTCCCTAATAGCGCAGCCGTTAAATTGGCGCGAAAGCCTTGCATACCGCCCAAAATGCGCCGCGTGCGTTCGGGCGGGAAATAACTTTGTACCCATGAAATCCCAAAAATCAGCACCGATAACAAGATAAAAATCTTGCTCACGTCATAAATAAAGAAATGCAGGCTCCCGCCTAAGCGACTGTGTGTGTCTAGTTCTAACAGCTCCTCCAGCAGCCAACGCACGGCCTCCGAAAGCCATTCCATACGCAAAAGTTGGTCATTCAACGTGCCCAGAATATCCATGATGAGTCCCTTTTTTCCTGTGTTCGTTTCAAATATATGCCAAATCACATATTTGTCACGACAAAACGACACGCGCGCATATCCTGATGCCTATTTGTGTTTATTTTTTATAGCTTTACGAAACATACGTTTTTCCATATATTCATGCCGTCATCGGTCAAAACGCTGCCAGTCACCATGCTTGAACATCTCACCCCGCCGCTCGTTTGCAAGGCGCTTGCTGATGAAACGCGCGCCCGTATGGCCTTATTGATTGCCCGTGAAGGTGAGTTATGCGTCTGCGAATTGATGCACGCGCTCAACGACAGCCAACCGAAAGTGTCGCGGCATCTCGCGCAATTACGGAACAGCGGCCTTCTCCTCGACCGCCGTCAAGGGCAATGGGTTTATTACCGTTTACACCCCGACTTGCCCGACTGGGTGCATGAGCTATTACGCCTGCTGCTCGACAAAAATCAGCACTGGTTACGCCCAGAAACACAGCGTCTCACCACAATGGGCGCACGCCCCGGACGCACCTGTACCACAGCTTCCTCTTGCCTTTAACACGAGCCTTTTATGAGCATAAAAATCGGCATTAACGGCTTTGGCCGTATCGGACGTTTGGCCTTGCGCGCCGCTTACGCATGGCCAGACGTGGAATTTGTACACATCAACGACCCCGCTGGAGACGCCGCCACACACGCACATTTGCTGAATTTCGACTCCATTCACGGACGTTGGCCGCACGAAGCGCGCAGCGAAGGCAACGAAATTCTGATTGATAACCAGCGGATTCGTGTCACGGCGAATAAAACCATTGCCGAGACTGATTGGTCGGGCTGCGATGTGGTGCTGGAATGCAGCGGCAAAATGAAAAGCGTGGCGCTGCTGGAACAGTATTTGGCGCAAGGCGTGAAACGTGTGGTGGTGAGTGCGCCGGTTAAAGAAGCGGGCGCGCTGAATATCGTGATGGGCGTCAACCACGCACTGTTTGACCCCGCCCAGCACCGCATCGTGACGGCGGCATCCTGCACCACAAACTGTCTTGCGCCGGTGGTCAAAGTGATTCACGAGGCGCTGGGCATTCGTCATGGCTCCATCACCACCATCCATGACCTCACCAACACGCAAAGCATTCTCGACACGCCGCACACCGATTTGCGCCGTGCGCGTGCGTCCAGCATGAGCCTGATTCCGACCACAACCGGCTCGGCGACTGCGATTGCCGAAATTTTCCCCGAATTGCGCGGCAGACTGAACGGGCACGCGGTGCGCGTTCCGCTGGCCAATGCCTCGCTGACTGATTGTGTGTTTGAAGTGGAGCGCGCCACCAGCGCCGCCGAGGTCAATCAACTGCTGAAAGACGCCGCCAACAGCGCGCCGCTCAAAGGTATTTTGGGTTACGAAGAGCGCCCCTTGGTGTCGATTGATTACCGCACTGACCCGCGTTCTTCCGTGATTGATGCGCTTTCCACCTTAGTGATTAACGGCACGCAGGTGAAAATTTATGCGTGGTACGACAACGAATGGGGCTACGCCAATCGCACGGTCGAGCTGGCGCGCCTCGTCGGTTTAGCTGACCAACCCGCCTAACGGAGCGCCGCGCCCATGCTTTCCCGCCTCGCCCCTGAAGTTCGTCAATACCTCATCGTAACGGGCAATTACTGGACGTTTACCCTCACCGATGGCGCATTACGCATGCTCGTGGTGCTCTACTTTCACGGTTTGGGTTACAGCCCGTTGCAAGTGGCCAGCCTGTTTCTGTTTTACGAACTGTTTGGCGTGGTGACGAATTTACTCGGCGGCTGGCTGGGCGCGCGTTTAGGCTTGAACCGCACCATGAACATCGGTTTGGCGCTGCAAGTGGGCGCGTTGCTGATGTTGACGGTACCAAATGCGTGGCTCACGGTGCCGTGGGTGATGCTGGCACAGGCGCTGTCGGGCATCGCCAAAGACCTCAACAAAATGAGCGCCAAAAGCGCGATTAAACAACTGCTCCCCGACGGGCAACACAGCCGCTTATATCGCTGGGTCGCGTTACTGACTGGCTCAAAAAATGCGCTGAAAGGCGTGGGGTTTTTTCTCGGCGGCGGCTTACTGGCAGGCTTTGGTTTTCAAGGCGCGGTGTTGGGCATGGCCGTCGTGTTAGCGATAACGTGGCTCATCAGCCTGTGCACGCTCAAGCAAGACCTCGGCAAAGCGAAGAACAAGCCCAAATTCCGCGATTTATTCTCGAAAAGCCGCGCCATTAACGTGCTGTCAGCGGCGCGCTTGTTCTTGTTTGGCGCGCGCGATGTGTGGTTTGTGGTGGCGCTGCCGGTGTATCTCGCCACTCAATTCGCGTGGGATACATGGCAAATCGGTGGATTTTTAGCCGCGTGGGTGATGGGTTATGGCGTGGTGCAATCGCTGGCACCGTACCTGACCGGCAAACGCAGCGGCAGCGTACCGAGCGATTACGCGGCATTTTTCTGGGCGAGTTTATTGGCAGGAGTTCCCGCACTGCTGGCACTTGCACTCACCCACGCACCTGACCACGCACAACCGCTACTCATCGCTGGCTTGCTCGTGTTCGGCGTGTTGTTTGCCATCAATTCATCGCTGCACAGTTATTTGATTGTGCGCCACGCCCAAAGCGACGGTGTGTCGCTGGATGTGGGCTTTTATTACATGTCGAACGCGCTGGGGCGGCTCATCGGCACGCTGCTATCTGGCTGGGTCTTCCAAAGCCACGGATTAGCCGCCTGTTTGTGGGTTTCTTGCGCGTTTGTGGCGTTGGCGGCGTTGATTTCACGCGCGCTGCCGTCGGCCACTACTCATGCAGGTTGAGGGTTGCTTCTGATTTGTCGTAAACGCCGAAGCGTTCAACCAAGGTGGCGCTGGCAAGATTCAGCCCCACCACAGTGACGTTTGCGCCCGCATTGCGCCAACGCAGCACCGCTTTATCTAACGCAGCCACGGCGGTGATGTCCCAGAAATGGGCGCGGGAAACATCAATCACCACGTTATTTGTCGTCGCAGAATGCACCGCCACTTGCTCCATAAAGCGTTCTGCTGACGCAAAAAACACTTGCCCTTCAATAAAATAGCGGCAGGTTTCGCCCGATTCTTCGCGCTCAATGCTGAGTAACCGGCTAATTTTATGGGCGAAAAACAGCGCCGCCAGCAAGACACCCGCAAACACGCCATAGGCCAAATTGTGCGTCCAGACCACCACCGTCATGGTGACAATCGTCACGAGGTTGGTGGGCAACGGATAACGGCGCAAATCATGGAAAAAATGCCAATCGAAGGCGCTCACGCAAATCACCAACATGACCGCCACCAGCGCCGCCATTGGAATGTGTTTCACCCACTCGCTGAAAAACAGCACCAACAGCAACAGCACCACGCCTGCCACCAGCGTCGATAAACGCCCGCGCCCGCCCGATTTCACGTTAATCACCGACTGGCCAATCATCGCGCAACCGGCCATTCCGCCCATCAATCCGGCCACGATATTCGCGATACCTTGGCCTTTGCATTCACGATTTTTATCGCTGGGGGTGTCGGTCATATCATCCAAAATAGTGGCGGTGAGCAGCGATTCCAGCAACCCAACCACCGCCAGCGCCAACGAATACGGCAGGATGATACCGAGCGTTTCGAGCGTGAGCGGCACGTCGGGCCATAAGAAAATCGGCAGGCTGCTGGGTAATTCGCCCATATCGCCCACGGTGCGAACGTCCAGCGCCCAATACATCGACAGCGCCGTTAGCAACAAAATACTGACCAAAGCAGAAGGCACTAAACGCCCAATGACCGGCACATAAGGAAAGGCATAAATGAGCGCGATGCCCGCCGCTGTGAGCGCGTAAACGTGCCAACTGACATCAATTAACTGCGGTAATTGCGCCAAAAATACCAAGATAGCCAACGAGTTAACGAAACCCGTCATCACCGCACGCGAAACAAAACGCAACAACGAACCGAGCCGCAAATACCCCGCAATAATCTGCAACACGCCACACAGCACGCTGGCCGCCAGCAAATACTGCAACCCATGTTCTTTCACCAACGTCACCATCAACAGTGACATGGCACCCGTTGCCGCTGAAATCATCGCCGGACGTCCGCCGCTGAACGCAATCACCACCGCGATGCAAAACGAGGCATATAACCCAACTTTAGGGTCTACGCCTGCAATCGCCGCAAACGCCAACGATTCGGGAATCAGCGCCAGCGCCACCACCATCCCCGACAACACATCCGCGCGCACATTGAAAAACC
>CAZBNX010000089.1:0-5779 GCA_964493255.1 uncultured Pseudomonas sp. | reverse complement strand
TGGGAAGAATCCGTGTGCAAGCCATACGAACGGGCTTTACCCGCAATGGCGATGGTGTCGAAAAACGCACATTCTAAGAACAGGTCGCGCGTGTCGGCGGCCACACCGCTGTGCTCGCCACCCATGATGCCCGCCAACGCTAAGGGGCGCTCGTGGTCAGCGATGACTAACGTGTCAGCGCGCAGGGTGATTTCTTGGCCATCCAGCAGCACCAATTTTTCACCGGCTTCGGCCATGCGAACACGAATACCGCCTTTAATTTCTTTTAAATCAAAGGCGTGCATAGGCTGGCCCAGTTCCAACATCACATAATTAGTGACATCGACCGCTGGATCAATGCTACGCACATCGGAGCGGCGCAGGCGTTCTACCAACCACTGCGGCGCTGGACGCGACAGGTCTACGTTACGAATAACGCGCCCTAAATAACGTGGGCAAGCTGCCGGTGCCAACACGTCAACGGAGCGCGTTTCGCTGTGGCTGGCGTCTACCGCAGCCACTACCGGACGGCTCACGGGGGCGTCATACAACGCACCCACTTCGCGCGCTAAACCGGCAACCGACAAACAATCGCCCCGGTTTGGCGTGAGGTCTACTTCGATGCTGGCGTCATCTAGGTTCAGATAAGCGCGAATGTCTTGTCCAACGGGTGCATCGGCTGGCAGCTCCAGCAAGCCGTCATTTTCTTCGCTGATGTGTAATTCAGCGGCAGAACACAGCATCCCAAACGACTCAACGCCGCGCAGTTTGGCTTTTTTAATCTTGAAATCGTCGCCGAGAACGGCGCCAATCATGGCAAACGGAATTTTGATACCCGCGCGCGCATTGGGCGCGCCGCACACGACTTGGAATGTCTCACTGCCATTGCTGACCTGACAAACGCGCAATTTGTCCGCAGCGGGATGCTGCTCGGCGGACAAAATTTCACCGACCACCACGCCGCTGAACGCGCCCGCAGCGGGAGTTACGCTGTCCACTTCCAGACCGGCCATTGACAGCCGTGCGACTAACTCATCACGCGAAACCTGTGGGTTAACCCAGGTACGCAGCCATTGTTCACTGAATTTCATGCTGTTCTCCTGAAAAAATTGACGAAGCGACTTAGCGGAATTGCGCGAGGAAGCGTAAGTCGTTGTCGAAGAACAAGCGCAAATCGTTGACGCCGTAGCGCAACATGGCCATGCGCTCTACGCCCATGCCAAAGGCAAAGCCTTGATATTTCTCAGGATCAATGCCGGACATACGCAACACGTTGGGATGCACCATGCCGCAGCCCATCACTTCCAGCCAGCCCGTCTGTTTGCACACGCGGCAACCCTGACCGGAACACATGACGCATTCCATATCCACTTCCGCCGAAGGCTCAGTGAATGGAAAGAAAGACGGACGGAAACGCACACCGAGCGGCTTTTCAAAGAACACACGCAAAAATTCTTCGATGGTGCCTTTCAAGTCCGCAAAACTGACGTTTTCATCAATCAACAACCCTTCGACTTGATGGAACATCGGCGAATGGGTGATGTCGGAGTCGCAACGGTAGACACGACCGGGGCACACAATGCGAATGGGCGGCGTTTGGCTTTCCATCGTGCGGACTTGCACCGGGGAGGTGTGCGTACGCAACAACATGTTAGCGTTGAAATAGAAGGTGTCGTGCATGGCACGCGCGGGGTGATGCCCCGGGATGTTGAGCGCTTCGAAGTTGTGATAATCATCCTCAACTTCAGGGCCTTCCGCCACGTTGTAACCAATGTGGGTGAAGAATTGCTCAATGCGTTCCATGGTGCGTGTGACTGGATGCAGCCCGCCACTCACCTGACCACGCCCCGGCAATGTGACGTCAATGCGCTCGGCAGCCAGTTTGGCCGTCAACGCAGCAGCCTCTAATTCGGCTTTACGGGCATTAAGTTCATCCTGAACGCGGGTCTTGGCGGCGTTAATCAGGGCACCCGCTTTGGGGCGTTCTTCCGCTGACAGTTTGCCCAGCGTTTGCATTAACAGGGTTAATTCGCCCTTTTTACCCAAATATTGAACGCGGAGCTGCTCTACGGCGTTCACATCTTCAGTGTTTCGCAGGGCCTCCAGGGCTTGGGAGACCAGCGCATCCAGGTTTTCCATCTACGGACTCCAGATACAAAAATAGGGAAAGGGCTCGAAGGCCCTTCCCCTATCGGTGACGTTGCGCGGGCCAGAGACCCACATTGTCAGAAATCAAGCCAGAACGGCTTTAGCTTTCTCAACAATGGCAGCAAACGCCGCTTTTTCGTTCACAGCCAGATCAGCCAGAACCTTACGGTCGATTTCGATAGCGGCTTTTTTCAGGCCAGCAATCAGACGGCTGTAAGACAGGCCGTTCACGCGAGCACCAGCATTGATACGCGCAATCCACAGAGCACGGAATTGACGCTTGCGCTGACGACGGTCACGGTAAGCATACTGACCGGCCTTGATGACCGCTTGCTTGGCAACGCGGAACACGCGAGAGCGGGCACCGTAGTAACCTTTGGCGAGCTTCAGGATTTTCTTGTGACGACGACGGGCGATGACGCCACGCTTAACACGAGCCATGTTGTAACCTCTTGATTATCTTGACCAGATTAACGAACGCGCAACATGCGCTCGACTTTAGCGACGTCAGACGCATGCATCAGCGCGGTGCCGCGCAGTTGACGCTTACGCTTGGTAGTCATCTTGGTCAGGATGTGGCTCTTGAAAGCGTGCTTGTGCTTGAAGCCATTTGCTGTTGGCTTGAAGCGCTTTTTAGCACCGCTTTTAGTTTTCATCTTAGGCATGTTCGGATACTCCGCATTCAGTATTTACACGCAATCGTGGGGCCTGCCACTGCCTCGGCGATTACTTACGCTTCTTGGGAGCGATGACCATCATCAGCTGGCGTCCTTCCAGCTTAGGATGCTGTTCAACGGTGCCGTATTCAGCGAGGTCAATTTCAACCCGCTTCAGCAGCTCCATACCCAGATCCTGGTGAGCCATCTCACGACCACGGAATCGCAATGAAACCTTGGCCTTGTCCCCTTCATTCAGGAAACGCATCAGGCTGCGTAGTTTTACCTGATAGTCCCCTTCCTCAGTTCCGGGACGGAACTTAATTTCTTTAACCTGCGCCTGCTTCTGGTTTTTCTTGGCTTCGGCAGCTTGCTTCTTCTTCTCGAAGAGGTGCTTACCGTAGTCCATAATCCGGCAAACGGGCGGAACGGCATCAGCAACGAGCTCAACCAGGTCGAGCTTGGCCTCTTCGGCAGCTTGCAGGGCTTCGTTAAGGGAAACCACACCAATCTGCTGACCGTCAACACCAATCAAACGCACTTCGCGCGCCGTGATGTTCTCATTGATCGGGGGCCGGTTTTGTACTCGCCTGTCTTGTCTCATGTCGCGCTGCTTAATAGTAGATTACTCCGATAAATACCGGCCACGCTGTGCAACAGCGCCTGCCAGCAAGTTCTGGAACTCAGTAACACTCATGGAGCCCAGATCCTTACCATCGCGGGTACGTACTGCGACGGTTTGTGATTCAACTTCACGATCCCCAATAACCAACAAGTAGGGAACCTTCAGCAAAGTATGTTCGCGGATTTTAAAACCGATTTTCTCGTTTCTCAAGTCGGCTTTAGCGCGATAACCCTGTTCTTCCAAGGCCGCAGCGACTTCAGCCGCAAATTCGCCTTGTTTATCCGTGATATTCAGAACAACGGCCTGCGTTGGCGCTAACCACGCGGGGAATGCACCTTCATAGTGCTCAATCAAAATACCGATGAAACGCTCAAAAGAACCCAACACCGCACGGTGCAACATCACAGGATGCTTGCGGCTATTGTCTTCGCTGACGTATTCGGCACCTAAACGAATAGGTAAGTTAAAGTCGAGCTGCAATGTACCGCATTGCCACACACGACCTAAACAATCTTTCAGCGAAAACTCAATTTTAGGGCCGTAAAACGCGCCTTCGCCCGGCTGAAGCTCCCATGGCAACCCAGCGTTATCTAACGCCGATTGTAAAGCAGCCTCGGCACGATCCCATAACTCATCTGAACCCACACGTTTTTCGGGGCGTGTCGATAGTTTGAGCTGAATATCTTTGAAACCAAAATCAGCGTAGACATCCAGCGTCAACTTAATGAACGCAGCGGCCTCATCTTGCATTTGGGTTTCTGTACAGAAAATATGTGCATCGTCTTGCACAAAGCCACGAACACGCATAATTCCGTGTAAAGAACCTGAGGGCTCATTACGGTGGCACGCGCCAAATTCTGCCAAGCGAATTGGCAAATCACGGTAGCTTTTTAGCCCCTGATTAAAAATTTGTACATGGCAGGGGCAATTCATGGGTTTAACGGCGTAGTCACGGCTTTCTGACTGCGTGGTAAACATTAAATCGCTGTAATTCGCCCAATGGCCTGATTTTTCCCACAAAATGCGGTCTACAACCTGCGGGGTTTTAATCTCTAAATAACCATTCTGGCGCTGCACACGGCGCATATATTGTTCAAGCACTTGATAAAGCGTCCAGCCATTAGGGTGCCAGAACACCATACCCGGTGCTTCTTCTTGCGTGTGGAACAAATCAAGGCGTTTACCGATTTTACGGTGATCGCGTTTCTCTGCTTCCTCTAAGCGATGCAGATAGTCTTTTAAATCTTGCTTACTGCCCCAACAAGTGCCGTAAATGCGTTGCAGCATTTTATTTTTAGAGTCACCGCGCCAATAAGCACCGGCCACTTTCATCAATTTAAAGGCTTGTAATTTGCCTGTTGAAGGCACATGCGGGCCACGGCATAAATCAATAAAGCTGCCTTGACTATAGAAGGACAAATCTTCATTGCTAGGAATAGAGCCAATAATTTCGACTTTATACTTTTCGCCCAATTTTTCAAAAAATGTCACGGCATTGTCACGCGACATCAATGAACGTGAAACCGGCAAATCAGCTTTAGCTAATTCGTGCATTTTGGCTTCAATACGTTCTAAATCTTCATTTGTGAAGGGGCGCTCACAATCGAAGTCATAATAAAAGCCGTTATCGATCACCGGACCAATCGTTACTTGGGTACCCGGAAATAATTCTTGTACCGCCATCGCCATTAAATGCGCGCACGAATGGCGCAGCACTTCAACACCGTCAGCATCACGCGCTGTAATAATAGATAACGCGGCATCGGTATTAATAACATACGAGGTATCAACCATTTGGCCATCAACCTTACCGGCCAACGCGGCTTTAGCCAAACCAGCGCCAATGGATTGCGCCACTTCAGCAACGCTGACGGGTTGTTCAAAGGAACGCTGACTACCGTCAGGAAGGGTAATGATGGGCATGGCGGCTCCTCGCTCAGTGGTGACCCCTACCAAAGGCCACATGGGATGGGGATTAGCCAGTAAACAGCACGCAGACTAAACAGGTTGAAACCTAGCTGGGTACAGAGATCACTGGAAACGGGCGCGAATCGTTCCAGAAAAGGCCGTAACGTGCAAGGAAAAACCGTCAATACTGGCGGGCAAATTCTGTGACCAAGCGATTAAACAACGCCGGACGCTGAAGATTCATCCCATGCGAGACACCCGGAAACCGATGTTGCTCGGTGTGTGGCAACCAATATGCCAGCATATTTAAGACATGCGGAAAGGGTTCGGGACTGCGCTCGCCGCCTAACAATAACGTCGGGCAACAGACCTGCGCTAAACAGGCGCGGTCAATAGGCGCTGGTAAATCAGCAACTTGCGCGAGCAACGTATGTGCATTATCTAACGCCATTTGTCGAAAACG
>CAZBNX010000088.1:0-5833 GCA_964493255.1 uncultured Pseudomonas sp. | reverse complement strand
AATTAGGCGAATATGCGCGTGTCGATACGCGCACGTTTCGCTTGCTTAAAGCGCACACGCCCGGGCCGTACACCTTCATTTTAGAAGCGACGCGCGAAGTGCCGCGCATATTGCTGCACCCAAAACGCCGGACGTTAGGGCTGCGTGTGCCCAGCACACCGATTGCTCAGGCGCTGTTAGCGGAATTGGGCGAACCCTTGATGAGCGTGACGCTGTTGCTGCCCGGCGAATCGGAGCCACTCAGTGACCCTTACGATATCCGCGACCGCTTTGAAAAATTAGTGGATTTAATCATTGACGGCGGTTATGGCGGAGTAGAGCCGTCAACGGTGGTGAGCTTGGTAGAGGGCGTGCCGAATGTGTTGCGCGTTGGTTGTGGCGACCCTAGCCCTTTTCAGGATGATTAAGCCCGCATGACGGAAGAACAGTTGTCTTTTTTACACGGTGATGCACCGCTGCGCGCTCGCGTGTACGGCGAAGCTTTCACGCATTTGCCGCACGATTTATACATTCCGCCTGATGCGTTAGAGGTGTGCCTTGATGCGTTTGAAGGCCCACTAGATTTATTGTTGTATTTGATTCGTAAGCAGAATATCGACATTCTCGACATTCCCGTCGCGGACATCACGCGGCAATACATGGGCTATGTCGAGTTGATGCAGGCGGTGCGCTTGGAGCTGGCCGCCGAATATCTGCTCATGGCCGCGATGCTGGCAGAGATTAAGTCGCGCATGTTGTTGCCGCGTGCCGTTAGCCTCAACGATGACAGCGAAGAAGACCCGCGCGCTGAATTGGTGCGCCGCTTACAGGAATATGAACTGTTCCGCCAAGCCGCCGAAGAGCTGGACGATTTGCCGCGCCTCGGACGCGATTTCTGGACGCCGCACCTTCCCAGCGAAGGCATTCAGGCGCGCGTCATACCGCCACCAGCGGAACTAAAAGAATTGCTGTTGGCCATGGCCAGCGTGTTGCGACGCGCCGAATTGTTTGGCAGCCATCACGTTAGCCGCGAGCCGTTGTCGATTCGGGAGCGCATGAGCGAGGTGCTGGAACAAGTACAAGGCGGCGCGTTTGTCGCGTTTGTGAGCCTCTTTCGGGTTGAAGAGGGTCGTTTGGGCGTCGTTGTGACCTTCATGGCCATTCTGGAATTAGTCAAAGAAAGTTTGCTGGACATTGTGCAAAACGAACCCTTAGCGCCTTTGCATGTCCGGTTACGCGGCGTTGAACCGTCCGCTGAGTGGGAGCCTACCTTGCCATGAATATGCACGATCCTCGGCAATTAGCCGTCTTATTAGAGGCAATCTTGCTGGCGGCGGGTCGCCCGTTGACGCTGGCGGCGTTGGCGGAATTGTTCGAACCGTTTGAGCGCCCTGAACCGCCTCAACTGGCAGAGGCTTTGGAGGTCTTACAGGAGCTGTGTTTAGGGCGTGGGGTCGAGCTGGTGGAGGTGGCGTCAGGGTATCGCTTGCAGGTGCGTAGCCGTTTTGCGCCGTGGGTGAGCCGTTTATGGGAAGAGCGTGCGCCGCGTTATTCACGCGCGTTATTAGAAACGCTGGCGCTGATTGCGTATCGCCAGCCGGTGACGCGCGGCGAAATTGAAGACGTGCGCGGCGTCGCGGTGAACAGCAATATCATCCGCACACTGGCCGAGCGCGAGTGGATTCGCGTGGTCGGCCATCGGGAAGTGCCGGGGCGTCCGGCGTTATTTGCCACCACGCGCCGTTTTTTGGATGACTTCAATCTAAAAAATTTGGATGAATTGCCGCCACTATCGGTGCTGCGTGAGTTAGCGCCAGAACCCGAAAGCGAAGAACCGCCCGCCGTGCCATCGGCCTTGGCGAATCACGCGCCCGATTCAGCCGAAGATGATTTAGGTTTTGGCGCGTTGCTCGCTGAATTGGATGAGATGGAGCAAGGGCTCAAAAATGATTTCAATGATTTACCCCCGCTCACGCTGGAGCTAACCCCAGACGCGGAGGGTCAATTATGATGTTTTTAGGGGCGTATCACGCCCGTTTTACACAGCCGTAACAGCGACACCGGGAGGTGCCTAGCATGAACGAAACAATTTCTTCCGTCGTAGAAGAAGCGCCCAGCCCACAGGGCGAAAAGGTGCAAAAAGTATTGGCACGCATGGGCGTGGGTTCGCGCCGTGATGTGGAAGAGTGGATTACGCAAGGGCGCGTGCGCGTCAATGGCGTTGCGGCGACCTTGGGTCAGCGTGTGTTGGCGCATGATGCGCTGGCGCTGGACGGTCGTTTGCTGCGCCGTGATGAAGACCAAGTGGTCCGCCGTGTGCTGATTTACAACAAGCCAGAAGGCGAAGTCTGTACCCGCTCTGACCCTGAACGCCGCCCCACCGTGTTTGACCGTCTGCCGCGTTTGAAAAATGGCCGCTGGATTAACATTGGCCGCTTGGACATCAACACCACGGGTTTGCTGTTGTTCACCACCGATGGCGAATTGGCGAACCGTTTGATGCACCCCTCGTATGAAATGGACCGTGAATATGCGGTGCGCGTGCGCGGCGAAGTCACCGAGGAAATCGTCGAGAACTTGCGTAATGGCGTCATGTTAGAAGACGGTCCCGCCAAGTTCACCGACATTCAGCAAGCGCCACAAGGCGACGGTTTCAACCATTGGTTTCATTGCGTGGTAATGGAAGGGCGTAACCGCGAGGTGCGTCGTTTGTGGGAATCGCAAGGGCTGGTGGTGAGCCGCCTCAAGCGCGTGCGTTTCGGCCCTGTGTTCCTGACGGCGGATTTATCCGTAGGGCGTTGGCGCGAAATGGGTCAAGGGGAAGTGGATATTTTGGCCGCTGAAGTGGGGCTGAAAGCCTTGTCTCTGCCAAGCATGACGACCAAATCCCGCGACAAACTCGACCGCATGCAGCGCAAATTAGCGCGTCCGGTGCCGGAGCATCAGCAGCGCGCTTCACGCGGGCGCAGCAATGACAACCGCGAGGAAGAAAAGCCTAACCGTCGTGGTGCAGGCACGGCGGTGGCCGAGCGTCCTAGCGAAGTACGGGGCAATAACAAGCGCCCCAGTTTTCCGCGCAACGAGCGCGAACGTCCGGCGGGCGATGGGCAGCGTCCTGGCTTCCGTCGTCGCTGAATAGGCGTTTTTGTTGATTTTTAAAGGAGAATGCGCCATGTGGCGTTCCCATAACTTTTTTCTCAAACCTTTGTGCATGGCTTTGTGTGCCTCGGTGTTGACGGGTTGCACGATGCTGGGCAACAGCGATGAAAAGCCAGCACCTAAAACGCCGACGGCGGTGGCTCCAAGCGTACCCGCGTCGTCTGCGCCGACCGCGAAGCGCGTAACGCCGCCCATCCCAACAGCGACGGTGCGTCCAATTGAGAAAGTGGCCGAACAGAAAGCGCCCGTCAAAACGCCTGAAAACGCACCCGCTAAAACCGAGAAATCGTGGTGGAATGTGCTGGGTGGCGATGAAAAAGCGACGGCGACGCCTGCCAAAAGTGCCGCTGCGGCTTCAAATGCGGTGAGCGTTGACCCTGCGTGGCTCGATAAAACGGAAAAAGACCTGAAAACCGCCGTACAAGGCAGTCAATTTACGGTAGAGCGTCGGGGTGCGGTGTTGGCGGTGATTGCACCGGCTGACAAATCGTTCAACAAAGACCGCCCACAAATGTTGCTGCCGATTGCATTGAAACCCATCACGCAAGTGGCCAAGCAAATGGCAGGCGACCCGAACACAGTCGTTTTGGTGGCGGGTCATTCGGATAATCAGGGGGCTGTTGACGCTAACCGCAAGCTCACTGAGGAGCGTGCGCTGTCAGTGGGGGCTATTTTTCGCCTGAGCGGGCTTAAAAATGAGCGGTTGGTGTTGATGGGTTTTGGTGCGGATAAACCCCGCGCCAGCAACGCCGACCAAACCGGACGCGCGGCTAACCGTCGCGTAGAAATGCTGGTCACACAGCGCGCTGCTGCTGCGTTGCTGGCGCAAAGCCAAAGCAAAGCGCAGTAAGAACAGCCCCTCACTCAACGGGAGAATGAACCAATGACGTCATCGTTGGCGGATATGCGGCGGGATTATACCCGTGATGGATTGGATGAAATAACTGCGCCGAATGAGCCATTTTCTCTTTTTCATCAATGGTTTGCGGAAGCGGTAGCCACCGAGCAAGCGCCGATTGAGGCCAATGCGATGACGTTAGCCACCGTTGATACCGAGGGGCAGCCGCATTGCCGCGTGTTGTTGTTGAAAGCCTTGGATGCGCGCGGATTTACCTTCTTCACCAATTACGACAGTGCTAAAGGTCAGCAACTACGCACCAATCCGCGTGCAGCCATGACTTTTTTCTGGCCAACGCTGGAGCGGCAAGTTCGTATTGAAGGCGTGATTGAAAAGGTAACGGCGGCGGAATCAGATGCGTATTTCCACGTTCGCCCGTTGGGAAGTCGTTTGGGCGCGTGGGCATCGCCGCAAAGTCGCGTGATTGAAGGACGCGCCGAGTTGGAGCGGTTATTAGCCGAAACCCAGCAACGCTTCATGGACAGCGCGCCGCATTGCCCCGAACACTGGGGCGGGTATCGTTTGCTGCCTGCGCGTATGGAGTTTTGGCAAGGCCGCCCCAGCCGTCTGCATGACCGCTTGGATTATCGGTGTGTTGAGGGCGCGTGGCAGCGCGTGCGTTTAGCGCCCTAAACAACGGCGTTAAGGGTTGGGGTACTCCTGCGCGGCGTGCTCCAACCAGCCGTGTAATGCCTTCTGTGCAATGCCTTGGCGTTTTGCATCGGCCAAGCGTTCGAGCATATACGCGCGTTTGGCCTCGTCTTTTCCGGCAAAAGACAGCGCCAAATCCCGGTCACTCCATTGGCGAATGCGCTTATACAGCCACCAATGGAAATACAGACCGGCAGCGGTGGTAATGAAAATAATGAAGTAATCCATGTCGCTCCTCCGAAAATAGGCGGAGGCAACCCTAGCCGATTGCGTCGGAGCGGCAAAGTACAGCGTCTAGGAGACTGTTATGTTGAAACCCGTTTTATGTGCCACGGTGCTGCTGGCGATGTTGGCCGCCAGCGGTTGCGCGTCGAGTTTATCCGGCGACAGCTACTCGCGTGATGATGCGCGCCGCGTGCAAACGGTACGCATGGGGAACGTGGTTGG
Organism: uncultured Pseudomonas sp.; assembly: GCA_964493255.1. Taxonomy (GTDB): domain Bacteria; phylum Pseudomonadota; class Gammaproteobacteria; order Pseudomonadales; family Pseudomonadaceae; genus Geopseudomonas. The sequence goes on along the minus strand of CAZBNX010000088.1, from coordinate 699 downwards.
TGTTCGTCCGGTGAAAATTGAAGGTACAAAATCGCCGGTAGGAACGGGCGCGGGTGCCATTATCGGCGGCATCGGTGGCAGTGCGGTGGGTGGTGGTCGTGGCGCTGCCGTAGCTACGGTGCTGGGCGCGGTGGCAGGTGGCTTGATGGGTTCCGCCGCTGAAGAAGGCATCACCCGCACGCAAGGCATTGAAATTACCGTCCGTGAAGATGATGGTGTGATGCGCGCGTATGTCCAAGAAATGAACGACCAAGAATTTTTCCGTGTCGGTGAACGTGTTCGTATCCTGACGGTCAACGGTACCAGTCGCGTTGCTCATTAATGGGATAGCTGCAACGGCACGTCCCCGCTGTAAGGATTCTGCATGACTTTATCTCTGCTTGTGGCTTTGCCTTTCTTGGGGGCGTTGTTGCCGTTGCTGGCAATACGCGGTGGACGGCTGCTGTGTACGACACTCACCGCCGTCGTGCCGGTGTGTGGCCTGCTGGCGTTGTGGGCGTGGCGCGGTGCGATTTTTTCGGGAGAGGCGCTGATTCAGCACAGCGGTTGGGCACCTTTTCCGGGATTTGCCGCGCAGTTTCGTCTGGATGGTTTGGGCTTTTTGTTTGCGTTGTTGATTTTGGGCATTGGCTTGTTGGTCATTGTGTATGCCCATTACTACCTGAGCAGCCGCGAACCCGTCGGGCGATTTTATGCGTT
>CAZBNX010000087.1:4064-5934 GCA_964493255.1 uncultured Pseudomonas sp. | reverse complement strand
CACATCACCAAGCCCGACGGAGCCAGGCAGGACGGAGCCAAGCCCGACGGAGCTAAGTCCAAGCGAGATTCCTCTTCCGGATACCAACGAACCCTCCGCAGATTTTGGAACATCAGACGAGGAAGATGATCCAGCGTTTCAGCGCCTCAGTGAGGAGGCAAGGGAGCGGAGGATACAGGCAGTCCGTGAGGCCAACGCCCTTGAGCGGGCCTACAATGACAGTTCTGATGAGGAAGCCGAGGAGAATGCAGTCCTGATGCGAGAATGCGGGCCCCTGGCTCGCTATGACCGAGGCATCTCGGTACCGCGTGAGCGGTCAGAAGTGCGCCAAGTCATCAGTTCTTCCTCGGAGGATGAAGACGATGAACAGGGAGAAGTCCAAACTAGCGCCAAACTGACCGTCAAGGCGGACACCTACGAAGCCCCGACTCAGCCAACTGCCTTGCTCGGAATGGACCGGCAAGATCTTCCGGGGCATGCGTGGGTCGATCGTGAAGCGCCTCCCGGACTCGAGGATCGCCAGGGACGAGTCATCGCTGGAGAAGCCTATCCTCCAGAGGCTCCCAGTCGAATCGAAGACCCTCGTCGGCGCGAGGATCCCGTCCTCAAGTCTCTCAAGATCGGCCGACTGAAGGACCTCAAGGACGACTACACCGAGTCATGGTTCAACTACTCCCAGTCGGTCTTCCCTCAAGGACGGCTCCAACGAGTCCGACAGGAGCTGGCGCTCCACAAGGTCGACACGATGCACCTCAGCTTCATGTTCTCAAACCTCGGCAGCATCATCAGACCGCAGCAGAAGAAGAACAAGGAGCAGAAGAACGAGCTTCTGTTTTCATTCTGGGGCCAGAACTGGGCCCACATCGTCGCCTCGTGTGAGGCCGAATCCATCGCCGACATCGCCGATACAGTCTACACTCGTTTCGGACTCATCGGCGCTCACTCCAAGGTCGAGAAGGACCTCTGTGTCTACGTCCGAGGAGTCCCAGGCGATGCAGCAGTGGAGCTCGTCGACGAAGTCTCAATCCCAGAGCTCCATGGGGCAGTCTTCGTCGCTCGATTCGGTCTCGACCCCGAGCAGACGAGTCAACCCTCAGACCGCGTGAGCGGTCAGAGAAAACGAAGGATTCACCGTGCAGGCATGAGTGAGGTGTATGTGGCAGTCTTCCACATCCATCATGATACCGCCAACAAGCGCTTGGGCGCAGCCAAGGCGGCATTCGTGCAGTTCCTTCAGTTGTGCATCGACTATCGTGTCGATATTCTCTGCGGTGATGCTAACCAGGCGGCCTTCAAGTACTACAATCATCAGGCCTTTCACGACATCCCCAACTCGATGGTCGTCAGTCTCGTTCGAGACATGGTTGCGACGGTCAACAAGGACCTCGCCTATCCCCAACGCCTCTCCATGAAGTTCATGACCAACAATCATGAGGAGAACTTCGTCAACGACGACCCCGATTGTTGTGTCACATTTGTCTTCGGCTGGGGCAAGGCCAAGGCGGCCAAGGCAACTCGACGACTGATGTTGCAAGATCTTCAGCCCAAGGGGCCTCATTTGACCACAGAGGAGTGGCGCGAATTCTTGTTGACCGAGCGCGAGAAGGCAGTCGACAGGTTCCCGAAGGACCAGGCCCGAATCACAGCCATCGAGTATCTCCTACGGCCAGAGAGGAACGACCCTCTCGAGGCACCATCGGATTTCCACACCGCCCAGTCCATGAGAGTCCTCCAGACCAAACGAGAGGACTTATGGCTTCGCGACAATGATGTCTCGTGGCATCTGCCCATCCTCATCACTCTTCGTGAGTGGGCATACAAGAATTGGCGCCAACGCTCACAGGCAGCCAACGACAGGCGTCTCGCGACT
>CAZBNX010000087.1:0-3964 GCA_964493255.1 uncultured Pseudomonas sp. | reverse complement strand
CGCGTCCCGCACATGGTAGAAATCCTCGCGCATGAAGTTGATCTCGACCACTTCCTGCGCTGAGCGAGTCGCGAAAACAGCCGATGATACACATGTGAGAATACATGATTCGTGTGAGACACTTGCGAAGTCTCATGATACGACATGTGCACATGTGAGTTCGAGGGAGTTCTTTTTGCGAATCGATGATCGGGCCAACCTCCGTCAAGACGGCGAGTATTCCCCGGTCATCCCAGAGACAGACTGAGAAGCGAACAGATCTCGCAAGCCGGTCTTAATGCATCGCGAAAATAGCGTCTGTTTGTCGTCTTTTCATTCCCCCAAGGGTTAGATCAGCTAACCCCAGATGTAAAGATCAAGGGAGGAATCGCCGGAGCAGATTACAGATCAGCTTTGGCCCGTGCGCGCACTTAGCACGGCAGGAGCAGTATGTGGTACAGCACATACTGTAACTCTGCAAACAGCCCGAGCTTACTTAGCCATTTCGCGGTTCAGGGAATCTCAGCGAGAAAAAGGATCGTCAGCCCACAGTCGCACATACGCGCCTCATCGTGGTCTCGGACTTCGGGTTAAGACCTCTCTCACAGTTTGTAGCACATCAAGAGCCCAATACGCACTGTGCATCCGAGGATCGGAACCACTCATCGTGTGAGCGAAACCGCTATCCACAGCTACAAAGTGGTAGCGGAGCCTCGCGTGAGCGAGCAGTAGTTGTCTACTGTCTTCGTCTTGCATTGAGAGGCCACGCGTGAGCGTGCAGGAGTTGTCTCTTGCACCAGAAACGATGTACTACGATGACGCGGATGATGTTGACTACGTGGACGACGAACAACAAGCCTTCATCGCCATGGACGAACATGGACAGTCCGTTGGTCCGATGGGCATCACGACAAAGATCCCTCCCGCCTTCGACGGTCGCACTTCGTGGTTCGCCTACGAGGAGCTGATCGATGATTGGATCGACTTGACAACGCTCGATCCCGAGAAACATGGACCGGCACTGAAGAACCGGTTGTCCGGTGACGCAGCTGTCTACAAACCACTCTTGAACCGAGACTTATTGCGCGACGGAGCTTCTGGAGTCCAATACTTCAAGGATCAGCTGAGGCCCCATTTCGTCAAAGGAAACCAGTCGGTGTTCCTCTGGAGATTCTTTCAGGTCTTCAGATTCCACAGGGGTCATCAGGACTTCATCCGATGGATTGGCAGGCTAACTGTTCTCAGGAAGCGATGCCACGATGCGTGGATGGACCTCCTCGGGCCGACAAGCACCGAGGATCCCGCATACATCATCGAGTGCGAGGCGCTGAACGCCCGACTTCGAATCGACGGAGCAGGTGCGCTGGTGGACCCACAGGGCGTTCAGGTCTACGAGGAGTACTGCACCCGACGGACTCGAGCACATATGAAATGCTTCCCGTTGGGAGACAACCTCTTCGCATTGATCTTTATCATCCTTGCGGATCTCACCGAGCAGCAACGCGAACGACTCCAGTCAACCATGTCACTCCGAGGCAAACAGGTCACCACGTACACATTTGAGGACATCCGAGAAGCGTTCATGGAACTTTTCTGCGCGCCCAAAAGCAGTCTCGAGAACCCAAACTTACGCCCGACGGGCAACTCAGGCCAGAGAGCCTTTTGCATCATCGAAAACGGACAGATGGACGGTCAGTACGGATACTGGGCACAGGACGACACCACTGGCGAGGAAGGATTCCTCCCAGAGTTCGACGACACCTTCTGGGTCTTCGACGAGTGTAACGGATCCTGGCTGTCACAGTCATTCCGCGGCCGCAGACTCCGTAAGGGCCACCCGAAAGGAAAGGGTCGAGGCCAGAAAGGCCGTAGCCGGTTCTCCGGTAGCGGCAAGGGATCCGGTTCGTCTGGATGGAAGCCGAAAGGCAAGAATCGCGGCAAGGGCTACCAGGCCGGAGAAGCCACGGAGCCAAACGCCGAATCACAGCCAGCGGATTCTTTCGCGGCTAAAGGCAAAGGAAAATCCAAATCGCCCAAGGGAAAAGGACCTGGCAAAGGGTCACCCGGGCAGACCGATGGTCAACAAAAGGGCTCAGGCAAGCCCTCATCGAGCGACAGCGGCAAAGGGCCAGGTTACGGTTGTCCGCAGCACTGGCCCGCTCATCATGTCGAGCAGTCGCCAAACGACGAAACCTCTTACGAACATCAGCCGACGACGACGGACTGGAACTCAGCAGAATGGGGCGCTCAGAGCTGGTTCTCTAGCTCTGTGACAGGCTCACAGCCTGCGGCATCGGAGATCATCCATGCTTGTTCGTGGTCCGTCTCGTCCCGCGTGAGCGGGCAAAGTCTCGCACATTTTTCGTCGATGGAGTCCCGCGTGAGTGGGCATTCATTGGCACAGTTTTGCAAACGTCCGGACATCAAATTGGTGGACCTTCGGCGGAACCCGACCTACGTGGTGCTGGATCTAGGTTGCACCCGTGCAATGGGCTCGCGACGAGCCATAGAGGCGTTCGCGGAAGCGGCCTCCTGGTACGGAATCACGGTCGAATACCGGCCCTGTCGCACCAGTTTCGCATTTGCGAACAGCCAAACCGCGAACGTGACGACCACATGTATCATATGGTTCCCTACGAACCCTCCTTCATCCACGCAGGTCGACGTCTTAGACGAAGGATCTGTTCCGATTCTGTTCTCCTTGCCTCAGATGATGAACCTCAAGATGTCTATAAGGATGGACCCTGACCAGGCGTACATCACTTGCTGGCCATTTGGTCTCAAGGATGCGCCACTTGAGGTCTCCACATCCGGACACCTCATTCTCAACCTCGCAACACTTCGTTACTGTCCGACTGGACCGACGGTGACGACCACGCCCGGAGTCACTTTTGCGACTACCGAGGCCTCCTCGATGCCGGCAGTCGCCAGGGCATTCGACCCAAACTGCCCAGCATGTCGAGGCAGACATCGGAAACACACATGTGATCCGACCACCGTTCCTGTCGCAGGTGGTGGCGAGCACCTTCCGCAGGTAGAGCTCCCCGCGCTCGAGCCGGCGAGGCCGGTTGATGACATGCCGCGTGAGCGGCCAGCCGAGGCACCAGTAGAGCCAGTCTTGTTGCCTCCACCTCCGGTCCCTGAACCGCCACCCGGAGATGAGGTGAACAAGCAGCGGCTCCTCGCCAAGGCGCGCTCCCGCCTTGTTGAGCGCATGAGAGACGACGCCACACTTCGGAGTCTTCATTTGAAGCATTACCACATGTCTCTTCTCCAGTTTCGCCGCCGAACATCGCACCTCGGTTTGCCACCCGATGTCTTCGAGCGCTTCGAGCGGATTGTCAAGACATGTGAGTACTGCATGAAAACCAAGCCAGCTCCTCAGCGAAGCAGAGTTTCAGGTTTGCGTTCAGAAGTCTTTGGGGACTTGGTTTTCTTGGACCATGGGCAGGTACGGGTTCATAGCCTCAAGTTCTTGTTTCTCATCATTCTCGACGGAGCCACCGGCTTCACTGCTGTGTACCCTCAGACAACCTTGGAGCCAGAAGAGACGATCGCCAACATCCATGAGTGGATGGACACATACCAGTGCACTCCCAAGGCTGTCTGTGCCGACATGGCCTTCCACACACCGAAGAGCTTCCAGGACTTCTACAGACTCCACTCGGTCAGGCCACTACCGACAGGACCGGCCACACCATGGCCGAATCGAGCTGAGGCCGCCGTACGACTCTTCAAGCAGTTCTTCCAGTCGTTGGTTCATGAGGTGCTCAAGAACCCGAACCTCAAGCATGTGACACCTCGTCAACTGATGCGCAAGGCTGCCTCAGCACGGAATACGACCATCACACGGAGCGGCAAAACACCGTTGGAACTTGCATTCGGTCGACGGCCCCGTGATCTGCTGGATGTGTCAACAATGGACCCCCAGCAACTGACAACGGACCGTACAGTACCGGACAAGACCAACGAGGAACTTCAGAAG
>CAZBNX010000086.1:0-5936 GCA_964493255.1 uncultured Pseudomonas sp. | reverse complement strand
ACTCACCTCGCTACTATAGATGCGTTGAGTCAAGAAAAAGCCAAATTGCTTCGTGTTAATGAAGCTCAAACGCAATCAATGACACAACAGCAAGTAAGCATCGACACGCTTACAAAAGAAAAAGCTCACTTTATTCAAGCTCTTGCGGAAAATAATCAAGCCTTAGAAACCTCACAGCAACAATTAAAGACTTATGAGCATAGTCTTTCTGAGGCTACTCATCGGCAACAAGCGATGCAGAATGAGCTAATTAAGGCAGAAGCACAACTTGAGCTTATTAAAGAATTAATGCTCAACGACACAGAAGATAACACTGAGACTTCTGCAATTTAATTTAAAAAAATCTGCCCTGACATCGTTCAGGGCTAGGAGCTAAACGTATGAAAACGCTTTTTATTTCTGGAATGAATACAGACAGCATTCTGAAATGTGTGGATAATTCAGAGCACGCTGCATTAAGCCTTATTAACACGGAGGCTTTTTTAACCTCTGCGACCCATAATCACGAAGATACTTTTATTTGGGTTTATCGTGCCCCATGGCGTTGGTTACTAGAGCATCCTGTTTCCTCTCATGAGACTGCATTGAACGCATGGGAAACAGAACAACAGTCTGTATTAAAGCTACGTCGGACGTTAAAAGACCGTTTAATTTTAATTAATGCCGATAAAGTAGACGTGCCTGCGCTGGCTAATCTTTGCGGACTGTCTTATAAAGAAGCGCCTAATACTCTCTATTGCATACACAAAACCGCTATTTCTGGCTTTCTTGCTGAACAATTCGAGAAAAACGCGCCCCATTGCTGGGATGTGTATGAATCATTAGAAACGATTGCTTGGTTACCACAGGCTGAAGCAGAATTCCGAGGTAATTATTCTATCGTACCTACGGAAGCATTTAATGAACTGATTCAGTTAGTGAGCTTAGGCAGTCAATTTCCAACATTAAATGAAGCACTTTCACAGCGCGTTACTATGTTGGCACAGGTAGAGCATGAACTGAACGCTAAGAACAACAAGCTCTCCGCGTTGGAAGTTAAATTAAAAGAGAGCAGTGACGAAAATGAATTACTGCTGAACCAGCTTTTCCAAGTGCAAGAAGAACTAGAAAAGCGTTTTTTAGAAAATAAAGACCTCTCTGAAAAAAATCAGCAGCAACATGCCGCATCAGTTAGTACACAAGATGCTCATAATAAAGCCCTCAAGAAAACAAATACCGAGCTGCATACAGCAAAAGAATTGCTCCATAAAGAAACGCAAAAAACAGCACACCTGCAACAACAACTAGCGGCACTCAGTGCCGAAAACACGCAACTGTCTGACGCTCAACAAAGCCAGCGGGATGGGCACAAAATTATTATGGCGCAACTGTTCCAAGTGCAGGAAGAATTAGAATCTTTCTACATTAAGAACAAAGCATTAGAGAAAAATCTACACGAAGCACAGAAAAAATCTGCTCAATACCAGCAACAGCTTGAGACATTGGCAGAGCAAAATAATTCTCAACTGACCGCCGTCCGCCAAGAATTAGCTAGCACTCAACAAAAATTACAAACGCAGCTTGATGCGTTAGCCAAAGCTAAAACAAATAACCAAACACTGACAAATAAGGCACATGGCTTGGAAGAAAAACTCAACGCGGCCATTAAAAAAGAAGCACAATTAACGCAACAACTTACGTCAACGAAAAAAGCACTGGATACGTGCCAATCTATCAATAAAGAAGCGTTTGACACAATAAAGCAATCCAGCGTTACATTTGAGCGGGCGCGGCATCTTATTAGCCAGATGGTTACGTTATAAGCGATGAACGCTTGGCACGATATAGCAACTTCAGTGATGTGGTTGGCACTGTTATGAACACTATCCATACCCTTTTCTGAGCGTTGCTATGCGTGCATTAGGATTTATTTTATTGATGTTCGTACAAGGTATTAGTTATGCGGCTGATAAATACGAACATCTTTATCATATTGCGGGCTGGCCAGAGCAACACGCACATTTCATGGCCGCTTTACGCACAACCCAATTACGTTATCAGGGTAACTTGCCAGCCTCGTTGTATCAGGTTTTAGTAACAAATAGTAATCAACGTTTTGCCACGCAAGCCCTTACACAGCGAGCGATACATCGTTTACGCCGTGATGTATCTGACCCAACCTCGGCTATTCGTTTTTTTGAAAGTAATACAGGCAAACAGGTTGTACAGCGGGAAATACAAGCCACCACACCGCAAGCACTCGCGTTATACGCCAAAGGATTACCGACGCTCCGTGTTTCACAGACGCGCCGCGTATTGGTTCAACGCTTGGCTGCCGTATTGCCTATCAGCGAGGCAGGTGCTGAGGTTAGCGTGGCTTTAACCGGCGTGGCTGCTGATAGCCTGCGTCAGATGCTGCCTGGTTTAGGCGCACTGACACACACCGATGGCGCAATAGAACAACAACGTCAACACATTGCCAGTCAGTTAAATCGTGATTTATTAAATACCCTGCTTTTTGTATACCGTGATTTAACAGACGCACAGCTTTCTGAATTTGCTGAATTTACTGAATCAAACGCCGGTCGGGTTTATTATCAGGCTGCATTAAACGCCTTGCGTGCAGGTTTAGACGTTACTCCATAAATATCGAGCATTATTATGAATACTGCACTGCCCTTAACCCTCATTGCAGCGGTGGCTGATAATCAAGTCATTGGTTATGAAAATCGTCTACCGTGGCATTTACCCGCTGACTTACAGCATTTTAAACAATTAACTATCGGAAAACCCATTATTATGGGTCGTAAAACGTGGGACTCGTTGGGGCGCGCATTACCTGGGCGTTTAAATTTAGTCGTGACTCGTCAAACTGCGTTACCGCTTAACGGTGCGGAAACTTTTAATACGCTGCATGACGCGCGTGCGCGTGCTGAACAATGGGCACGCGCGCAAGGTGTTAATGAAATTATGCTCATTGGCGGCGGCGAATTATACAGCCAAGCCCTACCGATGGCTGAACGGCTTTATTTAACGCGCGTACATATCACGCCAACCGGTGATGCTTTTTTTCCTAATTTTAGCGAGCAAGCATGGCAATGTGTAAAAACAGAATACCACGCTCAAGGTGATACAACGCCCGCTCACTCATATGAAGAGTGGGTGCGTCGAACGTAATTAAATGGGAAATCTGCTGGCAGGTTTTGTGTTTGAAACAACGAGGCTACTACCGTCATAAAACTGTCTTCAGGCGTGGCGTTTAATTGTAACGGTATACCCTCAACCGGATGCGTAAACGCCAACCCTGTGGCCGCTAACATTAAACGGCTATAACCGAAACGCTCCATAAAATAATGATTATGCCGTGTTCGTCCATAATTAGTGTCGCCGATGATAGGGTGACTAATATGCTGCATGTGACGACGTAATTGATGCTTACGCCCTGTCTCAGGATATAAAGCCACCAGGCTATAACGACTACACGGATACCGCTCAATAGCCACAGGAATTTCTGTACAGGCTAAACGGCGATAACGTGTCAACGCGGTGCGTAGGGGCTGCTCTTGGTCTTTTTCACGGCGATCTGTGGCATGTTCGCGTAATGGGTGGTCAATATGTCCGCTGTCATTTATCCAGCCGCGCACGAGGGCCACATACGTTTTCTGTATTTCGCCTGCCATTAAGGCTTTACCTAATAAACGGGCTATCTCAGGGTGGCGCGCAAACAGTAATAACCCCGATGTAGGCCGATCAAGGCGATGAATAGGATAAACATGCTCCCCGCCATTTAATTCACGCGCATACTGCAACGCGAATTCAGTTTCATGGCGGTCAATGGGACTGCGATGCACTAACAAACCGGCTGGTTTATGCACCGCCAACAGAGCGTCATCACGATAAATTTCAGTGAGCGGATTGAAGGACATACGCCAAATTTTATCTAAACATTTCAATAAAAATCCCCCGCATCGCAAAGAATGCAGGGGAATTTGTCCGGCGTTTGTTTAGTCTTCGAGCAGCGCCTTGTTACGCACCGCACCTTTATCGGCGCTGGTGGCTAACAGGGCGTAGGCTTTCAGCGCCGTGCTGACTTTACGCGCACGCGGTGCCACGGGTTTCCAACCTTTGTGGTCTTGATGCAAACGACGGGCTTTTAATTCCTCGTCGCTGACCAGCAAATTGATGGAGCGGTTAGGAATGTCGATGAGCACTTTGTCACCGTCTTCCACCAAACCAATCGCGCCACCCGCCGCCGCTTCTGGCGAAACGTGACCAATCGACAGCCCCGACGTACCGCCAGAGAAACGACCATCGGTCAGCAAGGCGCATTGTTTGCCCAAGCCTTTCGATTTCAGGTAGCTGGTGGGATACAGCATTTCCTGCATGCCGGGGCCGCCTTTCGGGCCTTCGTAACGAATAATCACGATGTCACCCGGCTGGATTTCGTCAGCCAGAATGCCTTTAACCGCCGCATCTTGGCTTTCATAAACCTTCGCGCGGCCTTCAAAAACGTGAATAGATTCATCCACGCCCGCCGTTTTCACCACGCAGCCATCTAGCGCAATGTTGCCGTACAGCACGGCCAAACCGCCTTCGGTGGAATAGGCATTTTCAACGCTACGAATGCAGCCTTCACGACGGTCGGCGTCGAGGGTTTCCCAGCGCGTGCTTTGGCTAAAGGCCGTTTGCGTCGGGATACCTGCGGGGCCTGCTTTGAAGAAGGTGTGAACCGCTTCATCCGAAGTTTGTGTGATGTCCCACTGGGCGATGGCGTCGGCCATGGTGCGGCTGTGGACGGTGGGAACGTCGGTGTGCAACAAGCCGCCGCGCGCCAATTCGCCCAAAATGGAAATGATGCCACCGGCACGGTGGACGTCTTCCATGTGGTATTTCTGGATATTCGGCGCGACTTTGCACAGTTGCGGCACGCGACGCGAGAGGCGGTCGATGTCGCGCAAATCAAACGGCACATCGCCTTCTTGCGCCGCCGCCAACAGGTGCAGGATGGTGTTTGTGGAGCCGCCCATTGCAATATCCAGCGTCATCGCGTTCTCGAACGCTTTGAAATTGGCGATGTTGCGCGGCAGAACCGATTCATCCCCTTCGCCGTAATAGCGTTGGCACAGCTCGACCACCAAACGACCGGCGCGCAAGAATAATTGCTCACGGTCGGCGTGGGTGGCGAGGGTAGAACCGTTGCCCGGCAGCGACAGGCCGAGCGCTTCGGTTAAGCAATTCATGGAGTTAGCGGTGAACATGCCAGAGCACGAGCCACACGTTGGGCAGGCGCTGCGCTCATATTCCGCCACTTTTTCATCGGAGCAAGACGCATCCGCCGCCGCGACCATTGCATCCACTAAATCCAAGCCGTGATTGGCCAGCTTGGTTTTACCGGCTTCCATCGGGCCGCCCGACACAAACACCACCGGGATATTCAGGCGCAGCGCGGCCATCAACATGCCGGGGGTGATTTTGTCGCAGTTGGAGATACAGACCAGCGCATCAGCACAGTGCGCGTTCACCATGTATTCCACCGAATCGGCGATGATTTCGCGCGAAGGCAGTGAATACAGCATGCCATCGTGACCCATTGCGATGCCGTCATCGACGGCGATGGTGTTGAACTCTTTGGCCACACCACCGGCTTTTTCAATTTCACGCGCGACCAACTGCCCCAAATCTTTCAGATGCACATGACCGGGCACGAATTGAGTGAACGAGTTCGCCACCGCAATGATGGGCTTTTTGAAGTCTTCATCCTTCATGCCAGTGGCACGCCACAGAGCGCGCGCTCCGGCCATGTTGCGGCCAAAAGTGGATGTTTTTGAACGAAAATCAGGCATGGTGAATCTTCCTAAGCACAGGTGTAATCGGATTTTATGCCGGAGAACAGAGCCGAAGAAAGGCAAGAAATGGTTGTTTCGTACTCGACCCTACGCAGGCATTCAGTCCGAAAG
>CAZBNX010000085.1:0-6011 GCA_964493255.1 uncultured Pseudomonas sp. | reverse complement strand
ATGATGAGATCAGGGCGTAAACCGGCGTTAATTTTGGCCAATGCGTCTACGCCATCGTGCGCGGTTTGCACCACAAAGCCGTTATGTTCCAAGCCCACCTGCATGCTGACCAGCATGGTTGTTGAATCGTCTACCACCAGTATTAGTTTTGACAATTTATTCTCCTGACCCATCCTCTAGGTACTAATTCAGCAACTAAAGAAAACTGAAACCGCCAAACAGGAGGCAAATTAACCTGTTTGGCGGTCGTTTATAGGAAAAACCGGAACGGCTGGAATTCTAAATTAAATCAAACAGTTGACCTATTGATGAGGCGCAAAGGTCAGCTTGATAACTGGCTTATCGGAGACAGTAAGCTCATATAACAGATAAGCCTTACGAATATACACCCTCTCTCGACACTCACCCGCTTTTACACCTTAAAAATCCCTACGGCATCGACTAATTTATGAGCTTGGTCACGCAATGCGTGCGTCGCCGCTGACATTTCTTCGACTAATGCGGCATTTTGCTGCGTACCATGATCCATCTGCATGACCGCATCACCCACATTTTGCACGCCCGCCGTTTGTTGCGCGCTGGCGGTGCTGATTTCGCCCATGATGTCCGTCACGCGCTGAATGCTATTAACCACCTGCTGCATGGTGGCACCGGCGGCATCCACTTGCTGCGTGCCCAACACCACCCGCGCCACGTTGGCGGTAATCAGTGTTTTGATTTCTTTCGCGGCGTCGGCGCTGCGTACAGCCAAATTGCGAACCTCCGACGCCACCACCGCAAAACCGCGCCCTTGCTCACCGGCGCGCGCCGCTTCCACGGAAGCATTCAGCGCCAAGATATTCGTTTGAAACGCAATGCCATCAATTACGCCGATAATGTCGGAAATACGCTGTGAACTGTGGTTAATGTCGCTCATCGTATCAACAACGTGCGCGACGGCCTGCCCGCCTTGCACCGCAATAGTGCTGGCACTGTGCGCTAACTGATTGGCTTGATAGGCGCTTTCTGAATTTTGTGCAATCGCGCCACTCACCTGCTGCATCGCGGTTGACGTCTCTTCCAGCGAGCTGGCTTGGCGTTCCGTGCGAGAAGCTAAATCTGCATTTCCTTGCGCGATTTGCCCGCTGGCGGCGGCAAGGGCTTCGGCATTTTCGCGCACCTCTTGCACAAGGCGGCGTAACGCGGTTTGCATGTTTGCGAGGGCGTGCAGTACCTGCGCTACTTCATCCTGTCCCTGAATAACGATGTTTTGCTGTAAATCGCCGCTGGCAACGGCTTTAGAAATAGCAACCGCCTGTTGCAGGCTACGCGACACCTGACGAATCAGCGCCGCGCCGAATGCAGCGGCCAACACAACCCCCACCACCATCGACAGCACCGACACCACCCACAACACGCCATAGCGGTCGGCGGCTTCGTCGTATTCTTGTTTAGCCACGTTTTTTTGCAGTTCTACCAAGGATTGCAAATCGCGGTCAGTGCTGTCGTATAAATTAACCGTTTGAACAGCAAGCACTTTTTGCACAGCATCTAGGCGATTGCTCCGCAACGCACTGACCGCGTTCGACAGCATTTCGGTCTTAATGATTTGAAAATCGTGCTCGAATTGTTCGGCCAGCCGCGCTTCTTCTACCGTCAACCACGTTGCTTTGTACGCGGTCCAGACTTCATCTATGCGGGTGAATTGATTTTGTATTTTCTCCGCACGCGCCGAAAAATCAGCGCCCGCAGGGGCTTCCGCCAGCACTAAACGGCTGCTCATTAATAAGTTATGCACTTCACTTAATTGAATAAGCGGTATCACGCGGTCGTCATACACGGTTTTCAATGAAGCGTTACTGCGATGCACACCCCACAGCCCAAGGCTGCCCATCACAAGCAACAAAAAAGACAGGCCCGCCGTGAACACAGCGAGCCGCGTAGAAATTTTTAAGCGGTGCATAACCCGTAACCCCAAAATATATGCACCAAAGATTAGCAGCGATTGCACTTTTACAGTGCAATCAAAGTGCTATAACGCCCAACAGCCCGCACATAACAGCGATGGCATCAACCGGGAAAACTATCGGCCACCGAGTGCAACGGGTAATGCGCGGGATACGGTAATTGCGCGACGCCACTGTCTACCGCTGCGCGTGCCACAGCGGCGGGCACAACGCGGATTAAACGCGGGTCAAATGGCTTAGGAATGATGTAGTTACGACCAAATTCGAGACGCTCAACGCCGTAAATTTCACACACATCGGGCGTTGCGGGCAGGTGCGCCAATTCGCGCAGCGCGTGCACGGCGGCAATTTTCATTTCTTCATTGATACGGCTGGCACGCACATCCAACGCCCCCCGGAAAATGAACGGGAAGCACAGCACGTTATTCACTTGATTGGGATAATCCGAGCGTCCAGTCGCCAAAATCACATCGGGACGCACCGCGTGCGCTAATTCGGGGCTGATTTCAGGGTCAGGGTTGGCGCACGCAAACACCACCGGATTCACCGCCATGCGACATAAATCATCGGCGCTCAGGAGATTAGCCCCCGACAAACCTACAAATACATCAGCGCCTTCCAGCGCATCGCTCAGGGTGCGGCGTTCCGTTTCACGCGCAAAAACCGCCTTATACGGATTCAAATCATCGCGCTGGCAATGCACCACACCTTTGCGGTCAACCATCAGAATGTTGTCTATTTTGATGCCCAAACTGACCAGCAGACGCATACAGGCCACCGCCGCCGAGCCTGCACCCAAGCAGACAATGCGCGCCTGTTCGCGGCTTTTACCGGCCAATTCAAGGGCATTTAACAACGCCGCCGCGACGACAATCGCAGTGCCGTGTTGGTCATCGTGGAAAACGGGGATGTCACATTGCGCGATTAAATTGCGCTCAATCTCGAAGCATTCTGGCGCTTTAATATCTTCCAGATTGATGCCGCCAAACGTCACGGAAATGCGTTTTACGGTATCAATAAAGGCTTGAGGGCTTTCGGCTTTGACTTCAATGTCAAACACGTCAATGCCCGCAAACTTCTTAAATAACAGCCCTTTACCTTCCATAACGGGCTTGGAAGCCAAGGGTCCTAAATTGCCTAATCCCAAAATAGCCGACCCGTCAGAAATGACCGCCACCAAATTGCCTTTGCCGGTGTAACGAAAAGCCTGCGTGGCATCACGGGCGATTTCACGCACCGGTTCAGCAACGCCGGGGCTATAGGCCAGTGCAAGGTCACGGACTGTCTCAGCCGGTTTGGTGAGCTCGACACTCAATTTGCCGGGGCGCGGCAGAGCGTGGTAGTCGAGTGCGGCGCTTTTCAGGTCAGACATGGCAGGTTCCGCAATTCTCAAGACAGGAAGGCCCTTGAGAATACGGCAAGAACGCGAAGCCCCACAAGGCGAGAGGCATTCGCGTTTTTCGTCTGCAAAGGGCGCGTTTAGAGCGTTTGCACCAGCGCCGAATCAGCGACTTTTAATTGCCAGCGGATGCTGCCGGTGTCACCCGCCGCACGCCGCCGGTCAGTGACCCAACCGCGCACTTCAACCGTGCGCCCTGTCAGCGACTGCACATAACGCTCATCCGCCGTATCCAAACGCCCACCGTCGATATTTACTATCAGATGATTTTCCAGCACCAAGCGCCAGCCGCCCCGACTGCGTTCACTGGATTGCACTCGCCCGCGTAACAACGCAAAACCGCCTTTCTCCAGCGTGCGAACGTCTTGCGGCCTGCGTTGTTGCCACACACCACGACTGGCGCGCCGCGCCTGATTTTCTGCTTCCAGTTGGCAGCCCAAACGCGCGGTATTGGGCGCAATCGCCACGCTCATGCCCATACCGGCGGCCAGTTGGGCGTCTTCTAAACTGCGTCCATCGCGGCTAAAAACGTGCGCCAACACACGTCCATAACGGTCACTGGCTTCCGTGCCGGTTTGTAAATAAATGCGCTGGTTCGTCGCATCGACCAACCGCTCTAGGTTACGCATCGCATCCAACGCGAAGGGTTCAGCAGGTTTACCGGCGCGCGCTTTTTCAGGCGTATTCAGACCAATCATCCGCACGCTGCGACCATCCGTAAGGCGCAACGTGTCACCGTCCACCACGCGCTCCACCTGCGCTTCACGCAACCCAGATGGCATACGGCAGCTCTCTGCGTGCGCGCTGTTCAGCATTAAAAGGGCAGACATAAAAAAGGCGCCCATAAAGGACGCCTTCTTTGGTCTGCCGAGAAACAGTGTCTGCATCTCGGAGAACTCCACTTACTTCTTGGTGCTGCCGAAGCCAGCAAAACGCTGCTTGAAGCGGTCGATACGGCCACCTGCGTCCAGCACTTTTTGCTTGCCAGTGTAGAAAGGGTGGCACTCAGAGCACACGTCGAGGCTCAGGTTTTTGCACAGGGTGGAACGTGTTTTGATGACGTTGCCACAGCTGCACGTTGCGGTGATTTCGTCGTAAGCGGGATGGATTTCCGGTTTCATCTTAGAGTCCTCAGGAGGAGTTGTGCCGCCATCTAGCACCACGCTAGATACCGCACGAGGTAACGTACCGGGGCCGCTTCCGGCCGCGCGGAAAAATAGCGCGGCATGATAACAGAGCGCCTTTCCGATGCAAGCGCGGCCCCCGGTAATGACCATGCTAGGATGCCCATCCCCCTTGAGTACGGAGGCCGCGCATGAGCCCGCCCATTTTGCGCCTCGCGATTCCTTCGCCATTGCGCCGTTTATTTGATTACTACCCACCGCCCGGCACAGACACCGCGTCGCTGCAACCCGGCGTGCGCGTGCGCGTGCCATTTGGACCGCGTGAAGTGATTGGCCTCTTGGTAGAAATAACCGCACACAGCGACCTTGATAGCCAACGCATCCGCGCCGCGCGTGAACTCATTGACGCGCGCCCGCTGTTACCTCCGGCGTTGTTCGAGCTGTGTTTATGGAGTGCGCGTTACTACCACTACAGCGTGGGCGAAGTGTTCAGCGTGGCCTTACCCGCGCGCTTACGTCAGGGCGATACCGCCGAACGTGAAGAACAACGCCTGTGGCAAATCGTGCCCGGCACACCGCTGGATGACCCGCAATTAGCCCGCGCACCGCGTCAGAAAGAAGCGCTCCGCACGCTCGCGCAGCACCCGCACGGCATTAACCAAAACTTGCTCGATAACTTCAATATCTCGCGCGATAGCCTCCGATTGCTGCACGATAAAGGCTTTGTGCAGGTTATTCGGCAGCGCGTGGCGTTACCCGAACATCATGGCGGCTGGTTGCTGCATCCCGAATTACCCTTAAACGAGGAACAACGCAGCGCGTTCGAAGCCATTCATGCCGGAATGGGGCGCTTTCATCCTTATTTATTGGTGGGCGTTACGGGCAGCGGCAAAACAGAGATTTATTTACAGCTCATCCGCAGCGTGCTGGAAGCGGGAAAGCAAGCGCTTATCCTGATTCCAGAAATCAATTTAGGCCCGCAAACACTGCAACGCTTTTCGCACCGATTTAACGCGAAAATCGTGCTTCTTCACTCAAACCTCACCGACCGCGAACGCCTCGACGCATGGCAATCGGCACGCGAAGGCAGCGCGCATATTGTGATTGGCACCCGCTCGGCCTTGTTCACGCCGCTTAAAAATCCGGGGCTCATCATCGTGGATGAAGAACACGATGGCTCGTACAAACAGCAAGAAGGTTTCCGCTATCACGCGCGTGATTTGGCCGTTATGCGTGCCCATCTGGAGCGCGTGCCGTTGGTATTGGGGTCGGCAACACCCTCGTTAGAAAGCCTGCATAACGCACAAACGGGCCGCTATGCGCTGCTGACGCTCACCCGTCGCGCGGGTGGCGCAGCACCACCGCATTTTGAACGCCTCGACATCCGTAGTCGGCCACTGGATGCCGGTTTGTCGCGCCCGTTGATTCGGCGCATGGGCGAAACGCTGGCCAGCGGGCGACAAGTTATGGTGTTTCTCAACCGACGCGGCTTTGCTCCGGCGTTGTTGTGTCACGGCTGCGGCTGGATGGCCGAATGTCCAG
>CAZBNX010000084.1:0-6031 GCA_964493255.1 uncultured Pseudomonas sp. | reverse complement strand
ACCAGCGTCGTGCCGCGTTCGCGGTTGAGTTGGAATAACAATTCAATGATGTGCGCGCCGGTTTGGCTGTCGAGGTTGCCGGTGGGTTCATCAGCAAACAGTAATTCGGGGTCACAGGCGAAAGCGCGGGCAATCGCAACGCGCTGCTGTTCTCCGCCGGAAAGCTGGCGTGGGTAATGCCCCAAACGCTGCGCTAATCCGACCTGCTCCAAGAGTGTGCGTGCGCGGCGTTGAGCGTCGGGGCGTTCAGCTAACTCTAGGGGTAATAAGACATTTTCCAGCGCCGTTAAGCTGTCCAGTAATTGAAACGACTGAAATACAAACCCAACATGACGCGCCCGTACTTGTGCGCGCCCGTCTTCATCTAATTGATGCAACGCATGACCGGCGAGGAAAATTTCGCCGCTGCTGGCCTCGTCCAGACCGGCTAACACGCCTAAAAGCGTCGATTTACCTGAACCTGAACGCCCCACAATCGCCAGCGAATCGCCTCGTTTTAGCGTTAAGGAAAGGTCGTCCAGCAGCGTGAGCGTCCCTTCCGGCCCTGAAACGGCTTTGCTAAGGTGGCGTGCGCTAAGAATGCTGTCCGTCATATACGAGGTTTCCATGAGGCTAAAAGGGTTGATAACGGCCATCGTGTGCTGGGCGCTGACATCCAACGCGATGGCTGCCACCTTGTTAGTGGTGGGCGATAGTATCAGCGCCGCTTTCGGGCTGGAAACGCAGCAAGGTTGGGTGAGTTTGCTGGAAGCTCGTCTTCACGAGCGTGCTCCAGCATGGCGCGTGGTGAATGCGTCGCGTAGCGGCGAAACCAGTAGCGGTGGTTTGGCGCGCTTGCCTGCGTTGTTGGCCAAGCATCAGCCGCAGATGGTGGTGATTGAGTTGGGCGGAAATGACGGCTTGCGCGGCCAAGACCCGGCGCTGTTGCGTGCCAATTTGCGGCAGATGATTGAACAAAGTCAGCAAGCGGGTGCCAAGGTGGTGCTGTTAGGAATGCGTTTGCCGCCCAGTTATGGCGAGCGTTATACGCAAGCCTTTGCCGCTGTTTTCCATGAGTTAGCGGCACAAACGCCCACAGTGCCATTTTTATTAGAAGGCGTGGGTGGCGTTCCGGCGTTAATGCAAGCGGATGGCATTCATCCGAATGCGGAGGCGCAAGCGCAACTCCTAGAAAATGCGTGGCCGGTTTTGGCCCCTTTATTGTGAGGCTTTCCGCGCCCGATGCTTTCGGCTAAGGTTGCGCGCCCTTTAGCGGAGCTCCCGTCAAAATGTCTCGCCCGGCTAAATCCTTAGATGCTTACAGGCTGCTTCTGTTAGATGAGCAAATGGATTTGTTCGCTTGCCGAGAAGTGCGGCTACACCTTGTTGCGCGTCAGTTGCTGCTTAGTGAGGCGGGAGACCGCACCCTCTGCGGGACGCTACTGCCTGCACAACCCCGTTGGCGTGAATTAGACACCGCTGCGCTGCGTGATAGGCGCATGTGTCCGGGGTGTTTGCAGGTGTTGCGTACTCTGCGACGCGGGGAGAGTGCGTGAGAAGTCTCCCGCCCCGCTTGGCGGCGGAGTAAACTGGGAGGGTATCCCTCTCACTCAGGACTCTTCGATGTTATCGCGTGCGTTTTCCCTCCGGCCTCTGCTGGCTTCTCTGGCGTTTTCCTGTCTGGCTGCGCCTGCTATGGCGATGGAGTTTCCGCTCCCTGCGCCGGGTAACGATGTAATTGGTGAAGTTCGCGTTATTACCGCCAAACACGAAGACACCTTTGCTGACATCGCACAACGGAACGATTTGGGCTATTCAGAAATGGTGGCCGCTAACCCCGGCGTTGATCCTTGGCTGCCCGGTGATGGCGCGCAAATTGTGTTGCCAACGCGCTTTATTTTGCCGCCCGGCCCGCGTGAAGGCATCGTGATTAACATTGCCGAATACCGCATGTATTACTTCCCAGAAGGGAAAAATGTGGTTTACACCTACCCGTTAGGCATTGGGCGTGAGGGCTGGAATTCGCCCGTAGCCAGCACCACCATCACGGGTAAAGTCCCCAACCCAACATGGACGCCACCGCCGTCGATTCGTGCAGAACATGCCGCTGATGGCGATATTTTGCCTGCTATTTACCCGCCAGGCCCTGATAACCCCTTAGGGCCGTATAAATTTACATTGGGCACGGTGGGTTATTTGATTCACGGCTCAAACAAAAAATTTGGTATTGGAATGCGCGTGAGCCACGGGTGTTTCCGCATGTTGAATAACAACGTGCTGGAACTGGCGAAAATGGCACCTGTGGGTACCAAGGTTCGCATCATGAACGAGCCTTACAAATTCGGTGTGAGCAATGGTCGCGTTTATATGGAAGCGCACACACCGTTGTTTGAAACGGAAGAGCCCTTGTTGATGGACAAGCACGCGCAGGTGGTGAGTACCTTGACAAGGTATTCAGATTCGCGTGTTAGCAGCGCCGATTTAGATTGGGAAGTGGTTCGCGATGTGGTTGCAGGCGAAGAAGGGATGCCTGTGGAGGTTGCCTCCGCGCGCGAGGTAATGGCCAGCGCAACGCACTAATGTGACGTTTGCGTTAAGGGCTGCAATCGAAGGTTGCGGCCCTTTTTGTTGCGGTGTTTTTTTGTGGGCAATAAAAAACCGACCCCGAGGGGTCGGTTTGCGGCAAGCGCAGATCGAAAGACGATCTATTACTTGCGGCTGGCTTTTTGCAGCATACGCAGAGCGCGCTCGTTAGCCTCGTCAGCAGTTTGCTGGGCTTTCTGAGCAGCAGCCAGAGCTTCTTCAGCTTTGTTGTACGCTTGGTCAGCACGAGCCTGAGCGCGAGCAGCAGCGTCTTCGGTGGCAGTGATGCGAGCTTCGGTTTCTTTGGAAACGCTGGAGCAGCCAACAGCCATCAGAGCAGCCAGAGTCAGAGCAGAAATTTTCAGAACGTTGTTCATCGGGATCCCCTTACGGTGAATGTTCTAAAGCGCAGCCACCTCACAGCGGCTGACTGGCGTACATGGTACTCATAAGTTTCATGAAGTAAATGCACATATCGAAAATGACGTGTTTTTTTCCGCTCTCCGACCCTATTGTTACGCTGTTGTTCCGCTAAAAATCAGAAAAATGTCTTTTTGCAAGGAAAACGTGCCATGCAAAACCTAAAAAATTCGATTCAACATGACACCACGCAACAACAATTCACTCTCACCGTAGAAGGGTTGCAATCGGTGCTGGCGTATCGGATGCGTGATGCCAGCACCCTTGATTTTTATCGCACTTATGTCCCGGATGAACTGCGTGGGCGCAGCATTGCAGCCATTTTGGTTGAGCGCGGTTTGCAGTTCGCACAGGAAAAAGGCTGGCAGGTCGTGCCGTCGTGTTCGTATGTGCAGGTGTACATGGAGCGCCAGCGCCGCAAAGCCGGTGCATGACGGTATGAAATCGCACGCATAAAAAAGCCGGGAATTTCCCGGCTTTTTAGGTGCCGCTTGGCGCGATTAACCGCGCTGGCGTTTTGGCAGTACCTCGCGCAGTTTGTCGCGCATACTGAGCACCGCTTTTTCTGTGGTATCCCAATCAATACAGGCGTCTGTGATGGAAACGCCGTATTGCAAATCGCAAAGATTTTTAGGAATGGGCTGACTACCCCAACCCAGATGGCTTTCAACCATTAACCCGATAATCGAACGGTTGCCTTCCAGAATTTGGTTGGCCACGTTGTCCATGACCAGCGGTTGTAAGGCTGGGTCTTTGTTGGAGTTGGCGTGGCTGCAATCAATCATGATATTGGCCGGAATCTTCGCCTTCGCTAACGCTTGCTCGCACACGGCGACGCTGACCGAATCGTAATTAGGTTTGCCATTGCCGCCGCGCAGCACCACATGGCCATAGGGATTGCCTTTTGTGGTGACGATAGAGACTTGGCCTTCTTGGTTGATGCCTAAAAAACGATGCGGGCTAGAAACCGATTGCAGCGCATTAACGGCCACGGTCAGGCTGCCATCAGTGCCGTTTTTGAAACCCACCGCCGAAGACAAACCGGACGCCATTTCGCGGTGCGTTTGCGATTCGGTTGTACGCGCGCCAATCGCGGACCAGCTAATCAAATCTTGCAAGTATTGCGGCGAGATGGGGTCAAGGGCTTCGGTGGCGGTCGGTAAGCCCATTTCGGCCAATTCACACAGCAATTTGCGACCAATATGCAAGCCGTCTTGAATTTTGAACGAGTCATCCATGTACGGGTCATTGATGAGCCCTTTCCAGCCGACGGTTGTGCGTGGTTTTTCGAAGTAAACGCGCATCACCAAAAACAGCGTGTCAGAAACTTCTGCCGCTAATTTTTGCAAACGGCTCGCGTATTCCAACGCTGCTTTGGTGTCGTGGATGGAGCACGGGCCAATCACGACAAATAAGCGGTGGTCTTTGCCGTCAAGAATATCGCGCACTACTTGGCGACCGTGGCTCACGGTCTGTATCGCGGTATCCGAAAGCGGCATTTCTTGCTTCAGTTGTTCAGGCGTGATTAGCGTCTCACTGGAGGCGATATTGAGGTCATTAATCGGTAAATCAGCCATTATTTTTCTCACAGATACAAAAGCCGTCCGCCCGTAAAACCCGTGGCGGAACGTAGCAGGAAAAGGCAACGGGATGCCGAAACCTTACCCTTTCCGCCCTCGGCTTCACAATAAAGACTTTCGATGACGCCAGTAGAGTTGCTCAACTTACACCGCGTAACTGCTTGGCGCTTGCCTAGTCACCGCGTGCCGCTGGATAGTTCGCTTCCCTATTTGGAGGCTTTTATGGCAACGACGACTTCCCCTCGGATTGGCATCATCGGCACGGGTGCTATTGGCGGTTATTACGGCACTTTGCTGGCGCGTGCGGGCTTCGAAGTTCATTTTTTGCTGCGGAGTGAATATGACGCCGTGCGCGCCAATGGCTTGCGTTTACAGCACGCTTCGTTGGGTGATGTGCATTTGCCACAGGTCAACGCATGGCAGAACGCCGCCGATATGCCGCCGTGTGATTGGTTATTGGTGGGTGCTAAAACCACGTCAAACGCCGCATTAGCGCCGCTGATTGCACAGGTTGCGGCACCCGGTGCGCGTGTGGTGCTGCTGCAAAATGGTTTGGGTGTCGAAGAGGCGTTGCGTCCGTTGTTGCCGGAGCCTCTGCATTTGTTAGGCGGCTTGTGCTTCATTTGTGTGCATCGTACTGCGCCCGGTGTGGTGGTGCATCAAGCACAAGGCGCGTGCAATCTGGGTTATCACAGCGGCCCCGCCACCGATGAGGCGGCTCGTCACGCTATTGCTGAAGAGGGCGCGGTTTTGTTGCGTCAGGCGGGCGTGGATTCCAGCGCCTTACCCAGTCTTGTGGCGGCGCGTTGGCAAAAATTGGTGTGGAATGTGCCGTATAACGGGCTGTCGGTGTTGCTGAAGGCGTCTACGTTGCCGCTTATGGCGAATCCCGCCACGCGCGCGCTGATTACTGAGCTGATGGATGAGGTGATTGCCGCCGCGCAGGCATCCGGTGTGGTATTGCCCGAAGGCTACGCGCGCAAGTTAATCGCCTTCACCGAAAAAATGCCTGATTACTTGCCCAGCATGTACCACGATTTCACGCACCAGCGCCCGGCTGAGTTAGCGGCGATTTATGCCGCGCCGTTAGCGGCAGCGCGTGCCGTGGGCATTGAGATGCCGTGCGTGCAAATGCTCTATCAATCGCTGCAATTTTTGGCAGCAAGACAAGGCAACTTGTCTTCCGTCAATTAAATTAGGCTGTTTGGTCTATAATTTGGCTGCGATTTGGAGCGGCTGTGTGCAATCATCGCCGACGTTTGGATTGAATTTGAGGGTTAGCTCATGAAACTTCAGCAACTGCGCTACATTTGGGAAGTCGCTCATCACGGCCTAAATGTATCGGCAACGGCACAAAGCCTATACACCTCGCAGCCGGGTATTAGTAAGCAAATCCGTCTGTTAGAAGATGAGTTGGGCGTTGAGGTATTTGCACGCAGTGGTAAACACCTAACCCGTATCACCCCCGC
>CAZBNX010000083.1:0-6112 GCA_964493255.1 uncultured Pseudomonas sp. | reverse complement strand
GATTGAGTCGGATTTTGCAAATTAAGTTGCAAATCAAAACGACTCTGACCGTTAGCGGTTTTAACTAATAGCTCATCAATGGACAGTTGAGGTTTATTATCCAAAATCCCTAGTAGCGCATTGCCTAAAGCTTGTTCATCTTGAGGGCTTAAACCAGAGGCAGCATTTTTACTTTGAGCATCAATAACATCAGCAATTTTGCGTACATGTAGTGCATCTAAATTACCATACCCTAGCGATACATTAAAGCTGCCCAATGGCTTGTCGGATACTTTAATCTCACCTAATGAGTAGCCAATATTTCCGGCCAATTTTTGATTGGCTTCTTGCATTTTATCGCTAAGTACTATGTTGGATAATGCGAGGCCGGGCTTTTCTGGCGTGCTGGCACTGATGTGGCCGATGCTTAATCGTCCGTCGCCAACATAAATATTAGACGCACTACGCGCACGTTGAATAACTAACTCTGTTTTATTGATACTTAGCGTAACAGGTTGTTTGTCACTTTTTTCTTTCCAGCTAATGGCATCTATACGACCGTTGACATTAATTTTTTCAAACTGTGAGCCTTCGCTATTTAAGCCAAGGCTGACACCATTTAGCACTAATTGCCCATTGTTGTCATTGATGTCTAATTGCTTACTGGTGGCTTCTATCGTGGCCTGCGAGCCTTGCTTGGCTAACTCATAGTGAGCAGTTAAACCGGAAAAGTTCAGATTTTTTTCGTTCTTTTTTAATTGTAATGTTGATAATTGCAAGGTGCCAAATAGATTGCCACTGTAATTAATCGTTGTGGTCGCAGTCAGTGGCGGTGTTGATCCGCTGGCGTCAAACCAGCCTTGCAAATCGGGTGTTTTTTCCAGCGTTAAGTGGCTAACCGCCATCACCGGCAGCCATTTAAACGCACTCAAACGTGACATTGGCAGTGGGCCATGTTCGATATGGTCACTGAAAGTTAAGCGCACAGCGGGTTGGTCATCGTTAGGCGTATCAAGGGTTACGTCATAGCGCGCTTCTGAGGAAAATAGTCCTGTTTGCAATGAATTAAGACTTATTTGGCTACCCGGAAGCACTTGTTGTAATGCAGCATTTTGTTGGGCGATGTGTGCTTTGAGTGTGTCTTCTAGGCGTGAGCCTGTGTACGCAGCGCCACCGATGATAAAGGCCCCGAGTGCCACAGCGGCCACAGCGCAAGCAATCCCTGTTCGATTCACGGTTTGTTCCTCTTATAAAAAGCCGAGACTTGGAGAAGTCTCGGCACTTGATTAATGGTTAATTGCTGGAGCTAACAGGTAAATGTGGGCCTGCGTAAGCAATAACGACGCGCTTATCAACAATATCAAAATAGACACGCATTCCCTCGTACCCAGGTTGATTACCAATACGCAAATGACGCTCGAAAATACGTTTTTCGCCACGATAATCAAATGTGCGCTCATTACGCATATGTGATGTATTCATAGTCGTTGGTGATTCGCGTGCGCTATAACCGTTATTGCCGAAAATATCTTTGGCCTGTGTATCAGGTGTGCCGTTATTGATGGCATCTAAATAGTCGAATAACAGTTTGTCCAGAAGCTCAAACAAGCGTTCGCTTTGATTAAAGCTGCCGGGATAACGACGTGCTTCGCGTTTAGCACTATTTAATAATTCTAAACGATCACCCGCCAGATACTCGAAATAGGTTAATACTTCGATAGGGCTTAAACTGCTTCGTTGATGCATCACTCGACGCAGCAAAGTAACGTCAATTTCGGGGGCATCAGTGCGGCCATTATTGTTGCTGGTTAGCACTTCGTTTTGTTGTTGTAAACGGAAGTTTTCACCACGCACTTCTTTAAGCTGAGAGCATTTGTGCTCGTAATTAGCTTCAACTTGCTCAAGCTGTTCTTGAGTGGTTTTCAAGTCGTGCTGTAATTTCAAAACAGCTTCTGTTTCTGGCATGACATTATTAACCACCACAGGCGGCGCGACTGGTTCAACAGTCGGCGACTTGACGATTATTTTTTCGCGTTCTTCTTTCTTACGCTTTTGCTCGCGCAGCTCGCCAATGGCTCGGTAAAAATCATCCCATAATTTAACATAGGGCTTGGTTTTATTGAGCGTAGTTTCAAACCAGTCACGATTAGAGAGAATTTCTGTACGACCTTCTTCAGCAATTTGCCCAATGCGTAATAAATTACCTACCGAAGGACTTTCGCTTAATTTAGTGATTTCTTGATGGATGCTATGTAAGCGTTCCAGTCGAGTATTGCTGTCGTTGAGTAACGCCTGTGTATCAATATGGCTTGGTTCTGTTTCAATTAATAGGCGCAGGTGTGAATGTACGCTCATTTGGTCATGAATATTAGCCAGATGCAATGAGCGACCTACTAAATC
Organism: uncultured Pseudomonas sp.; assembly: GCA_964493255.1. Taxonomy (GTDB): domain Bacteria; phylum Pseudomonadota; class Gammaproteobacteria; order Pseudomonadales; family Pseudomonadaceae; genus Geopseudomonas. The sequence goes on along the minus strand of CAZBNX010000083.1, from coordinate 3,733 downwards.
ACGCGGTAGTGCATTATTGTCCATGCGAATTTCTAATGCAGCACTGTAACGCTCTAATGTTTCGCGTAGTTGTGTGTAGCGCGGTAATGCTTCGTCACGGCAAAATATTTGATAAATGTGGTCTAACGTGCGTGGTAAACGATGTTGTAATACTAATTGTGCATCAAGTTGCCGAACGTGGCCAAGCGCACCCTTTTCATTATTATCCTGATGTGACTCCATGACGCAGCGAAAATAGGCTAATGTTGTCCGTCGCACATTATCGCTAATTTGTTCCCAGAATGACCGATTGTAGTCAATGGTGTTTTTATTCAAGCCAAAGTATTGAAATCCACCCGGTGCAGTACAATCAGCAAAAACAGGTGTTTGTACGCCAATAATACAGCTTAAACGTGGCGGAAGCGTTGACAGTAATAAACGTGCGGCTAATTGTAATCGTGTGCCGCGTAGAGCTGAACCAGCTCCAGTATTGCCTGTGATTAATTGTTCACGGACAGCGGCCAAGCGTAATAAAACACGCGCGTATGGTCGTAAAAAAATACCTTGGTTATGAACTTCGTTGAAAAAAGGCCATGCGTGTTCAATTTGTTCTGCTAGTTCTAGCGTGCTGCTTTGTTTAACACATTGGTCTATTTCTTTGATGCGTTCACCGACTAATTCGGTGAGTTGAGCATCTAGTTTACGAGAAGGGTCTAGATTAGGCATTCCCTTCTTAGTTAATTGATTAACAACGGAGTGGCTAAATAAAAGCCCCGATAATATTAACCCGGTATTGCTTTGGGTATGTGGTTGCTGTTTTGATGTGCTATGAGTATGCGTATTTTTTAACCCTAAGCATTTACCCAGCTCTTTTAAAATGTTGGGTAATTGCTGACGACTGACATTTAGCCAGTGCGCCCAGAGTTGTATTCCGGCTTCATTGGTTCGCAGAAAAATGGGTGCTTCTTGCGTATCAAACAGCGTTTTGAAGTTGGGATTTTGTTGATCAGCTTCAAGCCACTGTGAAAGCGTTGAGTGCAGCACAATTTCTTCAGATTGCTCATCAACTTCGTCAGATGACGCTGTTTCTATGGTTGTTGTACTTTCCTCGGTATCGTTCTTTAGTGGCTCTTCGGTTGTTTCGCCGTCGGTCGTTTGCATCATTGCTACGTCGTTATTGGCATCATCCAATGTGGGAGTAAATCCATTTTCTTCAAACAAATCATGGTGGTCTGTGGTGATAAAGGTGCTATCAGTCATGGTATTCATGGTGCGTCTCTCCGTTGATGTAAACGTGAAGTTACCTAAAATGTCGACCGCGTGAGGCGTCACGCGCGAACATGCTGGCAGTGTAGAGCGTAGCCCGAAAACGTGCCTTGCGTATGCAGTCGCGCATGAAACAGCAGGTGAATCCGCTTTGGCGCTATCATGTGCCCTAAAACAGCGTGCTAACCGACAAAATGTGCAATCCCTTTTTTGCGCTATGGAGTGAAAAATGTCCTTAACCCCAGAGCAGTTGCTTGAATTTAAAATGTTTGCCAATCAATTGGCAGATGCTGCTGCTGAAGCCATTGCACCTTATTTTCGTGCTGAGTTGGCCGTCGATGATAAAGGAGGTCGTTTATTTGACCCCGTTACCGCCGCCGACCGTGCTGCTGAACGTGCTATGCGTGCGCTCATCCAGCAACATTATCCAACGCACGGCATTTTAGGCGAAGAAGAGGATGCCGTACCTAGTCAAAATGGCTTGACGTGGGTGTTAGACCCCATTGATGGCACACGCGCATTCATCACGGGTTTGCCATTGTGGGGTACCTTGATTGCCTTAAACGATGGCACTGCACCCGTTTTAGGCGTTATGAATCAACCCTTTACAGGTGAACGCTACAGTGGCGATAGCCGTGGTGCATGGCGCAATAATGTGGCGCTCAAAACGCGCGAGGGAGTAGCCCTGTCGAGTGCGCGTTTAATGTGTACCACGCCAGATATGTTTGATACCGAGGCGCGTCGTCAGGCGTTTGAGCAGGTCGCGCGTGAGGCGCGTTTGGTACGCTTTGGCGGCGATTGCTACGCCTATTGTATGTTGGCTTCGGGGTTTGTGGATGTGATTATTGAAGCCAGTTTACAACCTTATGATGTGCAAGCACTTATTCCGATTGTTGAAGGCGCAGGCGGTGTGATGACCGCATGGGATGGCTCCAGCGCACAACAGGGCGGCGCAGTGATTGCCTGTGGTGATGCAGCACTGCACGCGCAATTAGTGGCTCTTTTACGCCATGCTCAATAATTTAATTAATTAAAAGGGGCGCACCATGACAGCCAATACGCCAGAGTTATTGCCCGAAATTGAACAATTTTTATTGTGCCCTACGCCTCAAGCGTGGATTGAGCAAGCTCTACAACATCCAGAAATCTTGCTGATTGATCATGCTAATTGTGAGAAAAAAGCAGCCGGTACAGCGTTGACATTATTATTTCGGCACGTTGAAAAAGAAGCCTTGCAATACAAGTTGTCTCGGTTAGCCCGCGAAGAATTGCGTCACTTTGAACAGGTGACGGCTATTATGAAAAAACGGGGCGTCGCTTATCGGCCTATTAGTGCATCACTGTACGCGCAGCGAATGCACGCACATATCAGAAAGAACGAACCTGCACGTTTAGTTGATACACTGATTGTCGGCGCATTTATTGAGGCGCGTTCTTGTGAACGGTTTTATCGACTAGCACCTTATTTAGATGAAGAGTTAGCGTATTTCTATCGCTCATTATTAAAATCGGAAGCACGTCATTATCAAGATTATTTGAAAATGGCTCAACAATATGCAGAAAGCCCGATTGAAGAGCGCGTTGCATTTTTTGCCGAGCGTGAAAAAGAAGCCATCCTAACCCCGGATACAGAGTTTCGTTTTCATAGTGGTGTGGCGGCTTAATTCGTTATTTATCAGGGTGTTAGTGGAAAAGACGAAAGTTTCATCTCCGTTTTTTCAATCGCTAACATCCATCCTTGTTGGTCCCAATCCCCCAACACAATACGCCGCGCGGGTTGTGCATCGAATGTCCATTCGTGGACAGCGGGGCGGTGCGTGTGGCCGTGAATCAGCGTTGTCACCTGTGCGGCGCGTAGGCTGTTTTCCACCGCGTCGGGTGTGACGTCCACAATGTGGGCGGCTTTCATGCGGGTTTGTTGTTGGCTGGCGTTGCGTAATGTGCGCGCTAATTGTTGCCGTATGCCAAGTGGAAGATGGGTCAAAATCCAACGCACGAACGGGTGGCGCAATTTGCGGCGCAGGCGCTGGTAGCTTTCATCGGCGGTACAAAGGCTGTCGCCGTGCAGCAATAAAATGCGCTCTCCGTACAGCTCAATCACGCTGCCTTCTGGCAGCAAGGTGCAGCCCGTATAGCGACAAAAGCGCGCGCCGAGTAAAAAATCACGGTTGCCGTGCATGATAAAAACCGGCACGCCGCTGGCGGTTAATTGGCGTAGCGCATCAGCGATTCTTTTCTGGAACGCATCCATGGCATCGTCGCCTATCCAGACTTCAAAAAAATCGCCCAGAATGTAAAGCGCCTCTGCCTGCGTGGCGCGCGTATCCAGAAAATGCAGAAACGCCCGCGTAATATCCGGGCGTTCTGCTTCAAGATGTAGGTCCGAAATAAACAGGACGCTCATCGAATTTCAGGGTTAGTCAGCGATAAATTCGGCTTTTTCAATCTGCTCGTCTTCGGTAGGCACATCACCGGGAGCGCTGCGGTT
>CAZBNX010000082.1:1540-6160 GCA_964493255.1 uncultured Pseudomonas sp. | reverse complement strand
CGACGCCATGCAGGCGGCCAGAATGATGTCGTCACGGTCGGAAGGTGCAACCACTAACACGCCCGGTTGCAGCAACTGCACCATGTTCGGCACGGTGCGCGCGCACAGAATAATTTTGCTCACGCGGCGTTGTTCGGCTTCACCGGCGTTTAATACCTCAGCACCCAGCGCGTCGGCGACGTCACGGGTACGCAGGGCATTCAGCTCGGCTTCAAACGGTACCGCGCCAATCAGCTTGAAGCTATCAGAACCCAGCAGCGGTAACTGTTGCTTCAGCGCCTCAACAAATGCCGGAACGCCGTCATCACTGCGAACTTTGTTCAGGATGGTGCCCAACACTTTCGGGTCAGCGGCACCACCGAACAGACGCGCTTGAATTTCGATGCGCTCGGCCAACTGCTTAACGCTGTCGTTACCTTGCGCGGCGACTAAAATCACTTCGGCATCTAAACTTTTAGCCAACTGCGTATTAATGCGGGCGGCATATTCTGATTCGCGCGTGGGAACCATGCCTTCCACAATCACAACGTCTTTGCCTTCAGCAATTTGCTGATGACGGCTAACCACTTCTTCCAGAACTAAATCCAGTTCGCCAGCCGCTAATTGGCGCTCAACATACGCCAGCGACAACGGCTCAGGGCTGGAAATACCCAGCGCGCGCTCAACCAACACGGCAGAACGCTCAACGCCTTCTTCACCGGGGAACGGCTGCGCGATGGGCTTAAAGAAACCAACGGTCAAACCGGCTTGTTCCAGCGAGCGAATCAACCCCAAGCTAACGGAATTCAGACCACCGCCAAACCCCGTCGGCGCAAGAAACAGAGTGTGCATAAGTTCTCCTTGCGTTCCGATTAGGCGTCGAGCAGAGCCAAAGTATCGAGGGCGATTTGGCGCTCTTCGTTGGTTGGCACCACCATGATGCGCGGGCTGCCAGCGGCTTGAATTTCACCTGCTACGCCGCGCGTGCAACGTGCGTTAGCTTCAGGGTCAATGGCCAAGCCGAGCAATTTCAGGTGTTTGATGGTGTTTTCACGCACAACCGCCGAGTTTTCGCCGATGCCGCCGGTAAACACGAGGCCATCCAGACGTGGCAGCGCGCAACCCATGGCCGCTAAAGATTTCGCCAAACGGTAACAGAACACGTCAAACGCCAGCGCTGCACCTTCGTGACCTTGCTCGCGTGCTTCGGTCAGGGTACGCATGTCGTTAGACAGGCCAGACAAACCTTTCAGGCCGCTCTCTTTGTTGAGCATGCTGTCGATTTTGGCCAAATCCCAGCCCAAAGAATTGTGCAGGAAATTATGCAGGCTTGGGTCTACGTCGCCCGCGCGAGTGCCCATCACCAGACCTTCCAGCGGGGTCAGACCCATGCTGGTATCACGGCTTTCACCGTTGACGATGGCGCAAGTGGAGCAACCATTGCCCAAGTGCGCGACTAACCAGCAGCTATCATCAACAGGCAAACCGGCCAGTTCAGCCGCGCGCTTGCTCACAAAACGGTGGCTGGTGCCGTGGAAGCCATAACGACGCACACCGTGGTCGGTGTACAGAACGCTAGGCACTGCGTAACGGTACGCATGGGCGGGCATTGTTTGGTGGAAAGCGGTGTCAAACACGCCCACTTGCGGCAGGCTTGGGAACAGGTTGATTGCCGCTTGAATGCCGCTCAAGTTGGCGGGGTTGTGCAGAGGCGCCAGTTGTACGTTGGCTTCAATACCGGCCAGCGTTTCATCGTTCAGGATGGTAGAAGCAAAGAACTTCTCGCCGCCATGTACGACGCGATGGCCAATACCGTCCAAGTGGCCGCCAGCCGCTTGCTCAACACGCGGCAGAATCTGCGCCAGCGCGGCTTGGTGGTCAGCGTTAGGCACGCTAACGGTTTCTTTGCCAGCCGCTGTTTCAAAGTGAATCACGGCTTCTGGGCTGCCCAGACGCTCGGCCAAACCTTGCAGCGGGAACGTGGCTTGCTCTTCGTTCACCAGAGCAAATTTAATGGAAGAACTACCACAGTTGATGACCAGAATATTACGTGCGGACATTGCAGCTCCTGATACCTGTGCGGAACTGGCCACAGGCCGACTGTGGCCATCACGTTCCATCTTGTTATCGTAAAAATAGGTTTTTTGCCGGATTGGCCCTGCTCTTGTGGAGCTGGATTGCGGGACATCGCACCCACGCCCCACTAACGTGGAGGGTACTTCCCTAAATAGGCCGATGCAGCCTGTATGTCGTTGGCGCTTATCCTGACATGCAGGTTTAGGCGCTGCCGTCCTTCTTTAGTCGAACGAATCCCGCATTGGGCACAAGGTCTTAACCGCTTCTAAAGCGGTGCTGCATAGCCGCTACAATGGCTTTCCGTTAAGCTGTGCGGCCTTTCGAGAGCCCCTCCAATGCGTGTTGCTGACTTTCATTTTGACCTTCCCGAATCGCTGATTGCCCGCTATCCGTTAGCCGAACGCCGTGCCAGTCGTTTGCTCGTGCTGGATGGCCTCAGCGGAAATACCACACACCGCCAGTTCCCCGACCTGTTGGAATACCTCCGCGCCGGAGACCTCATGGTCTTCAATAACACGCGCGTCATTCCGGCACGGTTGTTTGGCCAAAAAACCACCGGCGGACAGGTAGAAATCCTGATAGAGCGAGTGCTCGACAGCCATCGCGCGCTGGCACACGTTCGCGCCAGCAAAGCACCCAAACCCGGCACCGTGATTCATTTAGACGGCGGCAGTTCAGCCGAAATGTGCGCTCGCCACGATGCGCTGTTTGAATTGCAGTTCAGCGAACCGCTGTTGCCGCTGCTCGACCGCATCGGGCACATGCCGTTACCGCCGTACATTGACCGCCCCGACGATGCCGCCGACCGCGAGCGTTATCAAACCGTTTACTCCGACAAGAGCAAAGCCGGAGCCGTCGCTGCCCCGACCGCCGGATTGCACTTCGATGACGCGCTGTTAAGTGCCATTCGTGCCAAAGGCGTCGAAACGGCGTTTGTAACACTGCATGTCGGCGCGGGCACTTTTCAACCCGTGCGCGTGGAACGCCTCGAAGACCATCACATGCACAGCGAATGGCTGGACGTCAGCGCCGACGTTGCCGAGGCCGTGCGCGCCTGTAAAGCACGCGGCGGACGTGTCATTGCGGTAGGCACCACCAGCGTGCGCTCGCTCGAATCGGCTGCACGCAGCGGTGAAATTCAGCCGTTTAGCGGCGATACCACTATTTTTCTCTATCCCGGCCAGCCGTTTCATGTGGTTGATGCGTTGGTCACCAACTTCCATTTGCCTGAATCCACGCTGCTGATGCTGGTTTCAGCCTTCGCCGGTTATCCCGAAACAATGGCCGCTTACCGCACCGCCGTTGCCGAAGGCTACCGCTTCTTTAGCTACGGTGATGCCATGTTCATCACCCGCAACCCCGCCCCGCGCGGCCCCGAGGAAACTCCATGAGCCATATGTCCTTTGAGCTGCTGGCCACCGACGGCAAAGCCCGTCGTGGTCGCATGACCTTCCCGCGCGGCGTGGTTGAAACCCCCGCCTTTATGCCCGTCGGCACCTACGGCACCGTTAAAGGCATGACGCCGCACGATATTGAAGCGATTGGCGCGCATATCATCCTTGGCAACACCTTTCATCTGTGGTTACGCCCGGGCACGGAAGTCATTAAAAAACATGGCGATTTACATGATTTTATGCAATGGAAAGGTCCTATCCTGACCGATTCGGGCGGCTTCCAAGTTTTCAGCTTGGGCGCGATGCGTAAAATCAAAGAGGAAGGCGTTTATTTTTCGTCGCCCGTCAACGGTGCCAAAGTGTTCATGGGGCCTGAAGAATCCATGCAAGTGCAGCGCGATTTAGGCTCAGACATCGTGATGATTTTCGACGAATGCACGCCCTATCCCGCTGATTTCGACACCGCAAAACGCTCCATGGAGCTGTCGTTACGCTGGGCGAAACGCTCAAAAGCGGCACACGAAGGCAATCCGGCGGCGCTGTTTGGCATCGTGCAAGGCGGCATGCACGAGGAATTGCGCCTGCGTTCGTTGGAAGGTTTATTAGAAATTGGCTTCGACGGTTTGGCGATTGGCGGCCTGTCGGTCGGTGAGCCCAAAGAAGACATGATTCGTATTTTGGATTTCCTGCCGCCGCATCTGCCTGCTGACAAACCGCGTTACCTGATGGGCGTTGGTAAACCGGAAGATTTGGTGGAAGGTGTGCGCCGTGGCATCGACATGTTTGATTGCGTCATGCCAACCCGTAACGCGCGCAACGGTCATTTATTTGTGGATAACGGCGTTATCAAGATTCGCAACGCCGTCCACAAAAACGATGATTCTCCGCTGGATGCCGCATGTGATTGTTACACCTGCCGGAATTTCTCCCGTGCGTATCTGCATCATCTGGATAAATGCGGCGAAATGCTGGGAAGTATGCTCAATACAATCCACAACTTACGGCATTATCAGCGGTTAATGGCTGGTTTGCGCGACGCTATCGCGCAAGGTACATTGACCGCCTTCGTTGAAGATTTTTACGCTCGGCGCGGCCTGCCCGTACCGCCTCTTGATTGATTTTTTCCTTATAAATAGGAGCGTTAGATGAGCTTTTTTATCTCCGTAGCCAA
>CAZBNX010000082.1:0-1440 GCA_964493255.1 uncultured Pseudomonas sp. | reverse complement strand
GTTATCGCGGCCTCTGACACCGTTGAACTGAAAATCCAGAAGATGGCGATTGCTGCCGCGCTGCCAAAAGGCACTCTGAAAACGATTTAAGTTTTCTTTTTTCACCGACGGGGCACGCAAGTGCCCCGTTTTGCATACGGGCTAAGTCATGCTTAACCGATATCCTTTGTGGAAATACCTGCTCATCCTCGTGGTTTTGGGGATTGGCTGCATTTACTCCTTCCCCAACCTCTACACCGACGACCCAGCGTTGCAAATCAGCGGTGCCAGCACGGCACTAAAAATCAATCAAAACGACGTCACCCGTGTTGACCAAGCGTTACGCGAAGCGGGCATTTCCGTTAAAGCGGCCACGCTGGGCGAACGCGGCGGTTTAGTCCGCTTGTCGCGTCAGGAAGACCAGCTCACCGCGAAAGACGTCGTGCGTCGGGTGTTGGGTGATGATTATGTGGTTGCGCTGAACCTCGTGCCGACCACACCCGATTGGCTCCGTGCATTGCACGCTGCGCCGATGAAAATGGGTCTCGACCTGTCCGGCGGCGTTCATTTCTTATTAGAAGTGGACATGAGCAAAGCCGTTTCAGCACGCTTAAAAGTGTATGACGGCGAAGTCAAAAGCCTGCTGCGTAAAGAGCAAGTTCGTTACCGTTCGCTGCCTATTCAAGAAAATAGCGTGCAATTAGGCTTCTCTGACCTCGCAACGCTGGAAGAAGCCGAACGCCTCATCCGCAAAAATTTCAATGATTTTGTCGTGCAACGTAGCAGCGCCAATGAGTTGCAAATTCTGCAACTTGGCCTCACAGAAGCGCGTATGAGCGAAATCCGCGAATACTCCATCCGCCAAAACCTCACCACGGTACGCAACCGCGTGAATGAATTAGGCGTGGCGGAACCCTTGGTACAGCGTCAAGGTGCTAACCGCATCGTGGTGGAATTGCCCGGCGTGCAAGATACCGCCGAGGCCAAGCGTATTCTCGGCAAAACCGCTAACTTGGAATTTCGCCTTGCCGCTGATGCTGAAGCCGCGCGCACCAGTACCGAGCAATTCGAATTCCGTCAGGAAGGCCGTCCGCCGGTACAGCTAGAGCGCACCGTTATCATCACCGGCGACCAAGTCACCGACGCACAAGCCAGCTTCGACGAGCACGGGCGTCAGCAGGTGAATATCCGTTTGGATGGTCACGGCGGCGATTTGATGAGCCGCGCCACGCGCAGTAACGTCGGGCGCAGCATGGCGGTGGTCTTCATCGAGCAAAAACCTGTTACGCGCTACGTCAAACAGAACGTGGATGGCGTAGAGAAAGAAGTGGCGGTGCCTAGCTTCCGCGAAGAACGCAAAATTATTAGCCTCGCAACGATTCAATCCGCGTTGGGCAATAGCTTCCGCATCACGGGCTTAGACGGCCCCGGCGAATCGTCTGAATTGGCGTTGCTGTTACG
>CAZBNX010000081.1:0-6176 GCA_964493255.1 uncultured Pseudomonas sp. | reverse complement strand
CGAAAACCAGCTCTGCGACCATGTGGCGGTGTTGGTGATTCGTTGGTACGGCGGCGTTCAGTTGGGCACCGGCGGGCTGGCGCGTGCCTATGGCGGTTGTGCGGCAAAATGCCTACAAGCGGGCGCGCGTGTGCCGTTGGTGGCACGCGTGCAAGCGCGTTGCTACATTCCTTTTGCGGAATTGGCGCGCGTTCAGGCGCGTTTATTGGGCATGGGCGTGTTGCTTGAACAAGAAACCTTTGATGCCGAAGGTGCCTGTTTGCACCTTGCGTTGCCTGCGGAGCTGGTGCCCGAATTATCGGCGTGGCTGTTGAGTATTGGGCGCGGTCAAATTCAGTTAGACGTTATCTAGTATTTGTTTTTTAAGGAGAAAATGATGTCGGTTCAGCAAGCGATTGTGCATCTCATTGAAAAAAAGGCCGATGGTTCAGCCGCTATTTTGCATTTGCGTGAGCACGGTTTAAGCGGCGAAGTGGTTGAGCATTTGGTGGCTGATTTGAACGAAAGCTACAACGCCAAGCCGGATAAACTCTGGGGCTACTTTCAGCCGAGCAGCGAAAATTATCCGCTGAGTGATTGGCTTGCCGCGTTATTGGCCGAGCGCCGCGATTTTGTTTCTTTTAGCCAACAAGTAGCCGAGCGCCTTAAAAGCTATTTAGAAGACGCAGGTTTTATGAGCGGCGGGCATGTATTACTGGCGCAATACCGGCAAGGCATGACGGATTATTTAAGTATTGCTTTATTACATCACAGCGCCGGATTAACCGTTACCGAACAACTCGACCTTATCCCCGCGCCGCATTTAGATTTAGGGCAATTACATTTAGCAGCACGAATTAATTTGTCGGAATGGCAGCAAAACAGCACCTCACGCCAATATATTTCCCTCATTCGTGGGCGTAATGGCCGCAAATTAGCTGAGGCGTTTCGTGAGTGTTTGGGCTGCGTTGAAGGCGCAGATGCAGCCGGAGAAACGCGCACCTTGTTGAAAGCCTTTAGCGAGTACGTCGAGGCCGCCGATTTGCCCGAAGAAACCGCGCGCACGCAAACCGATACCTTGGTGGAATACGCCAGTGGCCAAGCCAAACGTGGCCAGCCGTTGTCGATTGATGAGCTTTCCAGCCTATTAGATGACGAAAATCCGCGTGCTTTTTATGAGCACATTCGCCACAAAGATTACGGCCTTTCGCCGGAGATACCCGCTGATAAGCGCACGTTAAACCAATTCCGCCGTTTCACGGGGCGCACGGAAGGGCTGTCGATTAGCTTCGACGCGCATTTATTAGGCAACGCCGTTCAATACGATGAGGCGCAAGAGGTGCTGATTATTCGGTGCGTGCCGGAGAAGCTGCGGGGGCAGTTGAAGGGGGTGTGATAGGGTAAAAACTGAGAAAATAGGTCGTTATAAAACCCATAAAGCCAAACAAATGACAGGAAGTACAGCCAATGCTTGGATTAATTCTGCGAGAAGAGTTCCGAGGTAAACGCCTCACAGGGACAGCTATTGAATTAGCTAACAATACTGAAACTGGCGCAACGCAAATTGCGGCCTCATCATTCCTCGAAATTACCTATCCGACACATGACTTACTTAAAGGTATCGAAGCGATTGGGCCGAACCAAGGACGCCCCGTGGTTGTGATTGGTGAGCGTGGTTTAGGTAAGTCGCACTTAATGGCGGCGTTGTACCACGCAGTCAATGACCCAGAATCAACCGGAGCTTGGTTGAATACTTGGGCAGGTATTTTGGGTGACGACCAGATTGGCAAGATTCCACTGCGTGACAGCATGCAGGTAATAGGCGAAAGCTTGCACCGTCAGCGTTATAAGTTCCTTTGGGATTTGTTGTTTGAGTGTCACCCACACGGTATCTACATCAAGGGTAAGTGGGAGGGTATGGAGGCATCTAAGACAGATGTACCTTCCGACAAACTAATTGTCGAGCTGCTTGAGCATACGCCAACCATGCTGTTGTTGGATGAATTCCAGACTTGGTTTGATGGTTTAACTAACACAAAACAATATCCATGGAAAAATTGGGCGTTCAACTTCATTCAAATTCTATCGGAGATTGCCAAAGAGCGACCTGATTTATTGGTGCTGGTTATTTCGGTGCGAAATGGCAACAGTGATGCTTACCAGCAAGTACATCGGGTGAACCCTGTAGCTATTGATTTCAAGGCAGGTGGCAACGCGGAGCGAATTCAGCATGATCGCCGCTGTATGTTGTTGCATCGATTGTTCGCTAACCGGATGCAGATCGAGCAAAGCGGGATTGATACACTGGTTGCGAAACACGTTTCGGAATACTTCCGTTTAGCTGATGTGCCGCCATCTGAACAGGATCGTAAGCGTAAAGACTTCATTGAGTCTTGGCCGTTTGCTCCACATTTGTTGCGTTTATTGGAAGAGCAAGTCCTGATCGCTACTAATGCTCAGGAAACTCGCGACATGATTCGCATCCTCGCCAATCTCTACAAGAGTCGTGGCGATGCAGTGCCTGTACTTACGGCGGCTGATTTCCGTTTAGATGATGACGCATCGGGCATTGGTGCACTGTTGGATTCAGTGTCGAATGAACAGCACCGTACCTTGCGCGAAAAAGCCCAGCAAAACATCATTTCTGTCACTGAAGCGGTCTACAACCACGTTGAACGTGCACCGCATTTGCAAGAAATCGTTAGTGCGCTGTGGTTACGGTCGATTGCGGTCGGCAACATGGCGGGTGCTGACCCTGCTACGTTGCAGGTTGATATAACGCGGAATAAGGCGGTGGATGACAACGCCTTTCAGGTTGAATTAGCAACTATTGTTGAAAATAGTTTCAATATTCACCAAGACGGCTCTCGGTTAGTTTTCCGCGAAGAAGAAAATCCCCGTGCCAAGCTGATGGCTTGCGTCCGTAATGACAAGCTCTTCACCGATGGCTCTGATCAGGTGCAGCTTGCCAAGCAGCTTCGCTATGTACTTAGTGGCACGGGTGAGGTAGCTAAGAAGTTCCACGTCATTGCACTGCCCCAGTCTTGGCAGACAGCTCCCTGGTCTGCACTTGATGCAAAAGAACACCCTGACCAATGGGATGATCGTCTTCTGCCGATACTGGTGCTTCCCGAAGAGCCAGAGAATCTTAATCAGAGTCTTGGACGCTGGTTGAAAGACCACCTGCAAAAGCGGCGTAACACCATCCGTTTCCTGTTGCCGCACTCGGGGTCGAGCAATGCCTTCCTAGATCGGGGCTTGTTGACTCTGGCCCGTGCTGAAATGAAAGCACAGGAGTGGAGCAGCCAAGGCCCTGAATACAAGAAGCTACACACTGAGTTTCAAGGGGTGCTGCGCGATATTCTGAAGAAGCGGTTCGACCGTTTCGCTGTGTTGTCGCGTTGGAGCTTTGCAGACCCTAGCCAATGCTTATTCAGCGTTGAGAACTTGAAGAAAGAGGGTGCCCAGATTCCAGAAGGAATTGAATCTGCTTTGTTGAGCGACTTGTTTGTGCCTGAAGATTTCGAGGATTTGGTATTGGAAGCTGCCGCCAATAACGCATCTGTTGGCAAGCTATTGCAGGAACTGCGTGAACCTCGTCCCGCCGGGCAGGATTGCATCCCTTGGTTAGGCGAAACCTTAATGAAAGAGCGCATTCTGCGCTTGTGTGCGCGGGGTAAGTTAGCCATCAACCTGCGTAGTTTGGAGTATTTGCAAACTTTACCAGGCGAAGACGAAGACACGGCTTGGAAGCGTCTGCGCTCCAAACTGTCGTATACCGGGCGGCAGTTGGACGAAATTTTCCTGATGGAACCTTCTGCGGTGTCTAGTACGGGTGGGGCTGTTCCACCTACAGTAACTCCTGCGGGTGGTAATACTGACCTGTTCGGTGCGAGCACTTCAGCACCTACGCCACTTCCTGGTGTCAGTGAGCCCCATCTTGGTGCAATTTTCGGCGGTAACAACGCGGTTGGCAGCAGCAAACCACGAGCAGAGCTGTACAACCCGCCAACCTCTGGCCTGAATCTTTACTCCAAACTAGAAGGTTGGGGTATTAGTTCAGCTTCATCAGTGAGTGAGATCAGTATCAGCGTGTCGGCGGCCACAGGTGCTCAACTTTCCAAGCTACTTAAAAGTCTGCCGGACGGTATGACATTTGAGCTTCGCCTTAAAAAGGACGACTAATGGCACTTAATACGCAAATATTGCAACAACTGACCGAGAGTACGGATCAAGAAGCGTGGGCGATGATTGTTGCCAATGCAGTCAAAATCGCTTCTTCGCCACTGGCCGCCAACAACGCGCGCAGCGAGGTCATCAAACGTGATTGCGAGATTGGTTTGCTGGATCACTTCTTGGCTTCAAGCAGTTGGGACTTGTGGCAAGCCTTTGGCTCGGCTGTCGAGCGTAACTCCGCGCGCTTGGTTCGCTGGTGGGCAGAGCCTTATACCGCCAAGGCAGTATTAATTTTGGACGGGTTATCACTGCGTGAACTGCCTTGGCTGCTTCAGGGTGCCAAGGAGCGCGGTTTTATGTTGCACGAAGTATCAGCTTATGGCTCTGAATTACCCGGAGAAACGAACGAGTTTGCTAAAGCTCTCGGGTTCAGTAGTCGTAGCCAGTTGCAAAATAACGGCGGCGGCCTTGCCCATAAGCTGCAACCGGCATACACCGAATGCGTCGATATACCTTGGAAAGATTGCGAAGGTTTGATTAACAGTTCGCCGAACTGGGTATTCTGGCACCACTGGCCCGATAGCAAGGTGCATGACGGATCTGGCGCTGGGCAAGGGCTGGATACGCTTACCCGCGATGCCGATGAACACCTTACCAGCGACGACTTTTGGAACTTTGTCGAACGATTGGCAACGGGGCGTCGATTGGTCATTACCTCAGACCATGGCTATGCCGCTACCGGCTACTTCCCAGATGCGGATGGTGAGGTTGGGCAGTTCCTCAAACAGACCTTTGCTGGTGGGCGCAGTGTTAAGGGGGCAAGCGATGCGGGTCCCTTTGTACCGCCAGTCGCACTAAATATCCAAAGCCCGAGGGGTGATTATTTGTTGGCTGTTGGTCGCCGCAAATGGAAGAGCCAGGGCGGTTATCCAACGTTGACGCATGGTGGTTTATCGCTGCTGGAAGTGCTGTCGCCGTTTGTAGAATTATCACAGGTAGGAGGCTGAAATGGCTGCTGCAAATTTCAACACTGAAAACCGCACGTATCGGCAACTGCTTGGCAATGGTTTGACCTATCGTATTCCCCGTTTTCAACGAGACTATTCCTGGAGCTCAGAAGAATGGGAAGACCTTTGGGTCGATATTCAAAGCACCCTTCCAGAAGAAGGTGAGTCCGCCCATTACATGGGCTATTTAGTTCTGCAAACGGCAGACAACAGAGTGTATGAAGTGATTGATGGTCAGCAAAGATTGACAACCATCAGTTTAATTGTACTGGCTTCTATGCGTTTGTTGAGCAAATTTGCTGTCGAGGGGAAGAACGCAGGTGACAATAGGGCAAGACTCGAACAAATCCGTGCAACGTACATTGGTTACCTTGATCCGGTAACGCTTACAACTCGGAATAAGCTTTCGCTGAATCGCAACAACGACAGCTATTATCGTGACTATCTGGTAACGCTGGCCGATCACTTGCCGCAACGAGGTTTTCCCGCGTCAACTCACGCTATGCGAAAAGGGTTCGAATGGTTCGAGAAGAGATTGCGCGAGCAGGTTAAAAGTGCATCAGATCCGGGTGTGGCGTTGGCTCAATTCATAGAAACAGTGAGCGATAAGCTGTTTTTCACTGTTATTACGGTTGCTGACCAATTAAATGCCTACAAAGTATTTGAAACGCTCAATGCTCGTGGTGTACGACTGTCTGCAACTGACCTTCTGAAAAATTACCTGTTCTCCGTGTTGGCCCGAGGTAATGAAGCTCAGCATGAAATGGACGAACTTGAGCGCCGCTGGGAAGCCATGGTTGGCCGCCTTGGCAGCGAAAGCTTTCCTGATTTTTTGCGTATGCACTGGAACAGCCGACGAGGTTTTGCTAGGCAGACTGAGCTTTTCAAGGTTGTTCGTAGTCGTATCCAGGCTCGCGAAGCAGTTTTTTCATTGCTTCGTGAAATGGATGAAGACATTGACACCTATTTGGCCCTGACCCAACCTGAAGGTGCTCAATGGCTGCCTGCTTGGAA
>CAZBNX010000080.1:0-6554 GCA_964493255.1 uncultured Pseudomonas sp. | reverse complement strand
ACCCAACACAGTGCTAAATTCCGCTAAACACTAAACTACCCACCCGCTTCGGAGGTTAGTTTATGGCCAGCACCGACCCCAAAAGCCACACGCTTATTACCCTGTACGCCAGCGCGCTGCTCAAAATACAGGCGCAAATTGATAACGACGGGCTTATCACTGCGCCTTATGTTGCCGAGCTTAATCGCGCATTTAATATGGCTGCCGCGCTCAATGTGGCGCACAAAACAAATCAATGGCCAACCGATTTACAGGCGCTCTTGCACGCGGCACAGCAACCTTTTTATGCGTGGGTCCCGGACCGCTCATGGGATAGCGCCGATGATTTTTTTGCCACACGGCTCATCGTAGGCGATGAAATTTCCAACGATTGCCGCAGTTTGGCGCGCCACGAGCAGCACCTCGAACAAGAATTAGAAGAAAACAACGGTTATGCGTTACTCATGAGCCTGTGCCATGAGCGCGCCGACGGTGAAGCCTTGTACCGCACATGGCGACGCTGGGTGATTGAAAATCCACTGTTAGTAAACTTCGCCGCGCTGCTGCAAAACCCCACACTGGCCAACGCGGGGCGCATCGAGGAACTCGTTTATACCTTTTACCAACCCATTCCTGCCGCGCTCAGTCTGAAAGGGCAACTGGCTGTCTGTAGCATTTCCGGCACCTTATTGCGCCCGATGGTCGAGCCGGGTCAGCCGTTGCGCTTTCACACCGAATGCCGTCAGCCCGAAGCCATTCGGCGCGCACACGCAGGCACCCATCGGGCACTGCGCTACGTCACCGGCTTGCGGCAATTAAGCCGCGCGTTCCGCACTTACTGGCATTTTCCCGGGCGCGCCGAACTCGACCTCGAACAACAGCTCCGCGCACGCGGCTGGCAAACCACGTTATGGCCACGCTTTGATCGGGTCGATTTGGTTGCCGTTGCGCCGTCTGGCCGCCGTTTAGCCATTGATGTGAAAGATTATCTCGTTCCCAGCACGTTAGCCGCACGTTTCCAGGGGTTTAAGGAATTTGCTGCCACGCATGAATGCTATGTCGTGATTCCAGATTACCTTGTCGAAACAGAACCCCACTTCGCCGAACGCTTCGCCAACTGCCGCGCGGCACTCGGAAAAAATGCCGTCACTCTACGAACCCTCTCGCAATTACTGGCTGACGTGGAGGCGGTATGAGAAGCGAACAGGTCTTCAGCGCCTACTACAAAGACCAACTCAACGCCCTAAACCCCAGCGCCGCACAGCAGGCCAAAGACCGGCTATCAACCCTTGGCCTCACCGAATTGTGCTTCACGGCGCTCAATCAATTTTTTCCCGAACAAGACGTGAGCTGTTTGCCCCATTGGTTGTTGGGCTATCCCTTTTTATTGCCGAACAGTGCTGAAAATCCTGCGTTACAGCGCGCCTTGGCCACGTTACGGCACCTTTGTCATCCGTTTAGCGCGCGGGCGGTGTGGCTCGAAGCCTGCCGCGAACACGCTCAATTTCCCGAAACACTGCGCTGTTACACACTGCACAACGGGCGCGCCATCCAACGACAAGCCGCCGCACCGAGTCTTTTGGCGCATTTTCAGCACACACTCTCACAGCCTGTCGCGTGGGTGCAGCGTGTACGGCGCGTGGCTACAGCGGGCGAAGCTATCGTCCATCTAAACCATAATGCAAACAAAGTGGTTTACGACGTACCGTTTATTCCGCCTGAAAATCAAATAGTTACACAACATCGTTTGCACGCGCGCCCCTCGCGGGAGCCGATTCAAGTGCGGTTAGCGGACGTGCTGGCGATTGCCGAACGCATTGACGCCCGCGAAGCACAACCCGACTGGCCACGCGCACATCTTCCGCCGCTTAACCTGACGGAAAGACTGCAAAAAACACTGAAAATTGAAAGCCTTAGCCCGGATTTTTTCGACGGTGAAACCCTCACCCTTGATGGCGCAAATCATCTGGTGGGTATGTTGTCATCCGGCAAATCGACGTTGGCCATGGGGCTCATTTTTGCGCTCACACTGGGTACGCCACGCAAACGCATCGCCGTCATCGTGGCCGATACGCTGCAAGGCGCAACATTGGCGAGCCGTTTGCGCCAGCACAACGTCACTGCGGCTCTGTTTTCTAGCTTCAAAAACCGCGAAAAACACCTCAACGCCGTGCATTGGCAACAAAGTTTGAGCAGTACGGCGGGGTCACTGTCGTCATTGGGGCATTTGGTGCAGAGCTTTAACATCGCCTGCCCGCTTGATGGTTTCCAACCTGCTGATTTACCGCATATTCAAGGCGCACACCGGCAGGTGAATTTTCCCAACTGCGCTGAAAAACCCTGCCATACGCTGTACCAAGTCAGCACAAACCGCAGTAGCCCGCGTTCGTGTCCTTTGTGGGCGCAATGCCCAGCGCACGCGCAACAACGCAGCGCCGTAGACGCACAAGTGCTCATCATGAATCCGTGGGTATTCGCGGAAATGACCCCTGATAAATGGACAATCGACCAACACATTACGTTGCCGGAGTTGCTGCAATTTGTGGTCGATTTGGTCATTGTGGATGAAGCCGATGCAGTACAAAAAATACTCGATGAAATTTTTGCTCCGCCCGAACTATTGATGGGCAAAAATCAAGGGGTTTATGTACCCGCTATCAGTGCCTGCTTATCAAAAAACATACAAGAAAAAAGCGGCTTACAATTCAGCAAAGCCATTAACGCCCGCTGGCAAAATAAATTTCATACCTTTTATCGCTTTATTGGTGATATTTACGCTTTATTGCAGAATGAACAAGCGTCATTACAGCCCGTTTATAAAAATAAATCTTTTACAGCCGCTGGCTTATTGTATGGCTTATGGCATTCACATATTAGCCAAGCCGCTAATCCATTACCCGAGGAAACGCTAGAAGCCGAATTTTTGCAAGTCATTCGCGTGGCTACTTCAATTTCAGAAGCCGCTCTTTCTTCAAATACGGAACCCCCTCACACCACTGTTTTCAGTGATGCGCGTTTTCAGACAGCCGCCACTGCGTTACAAGAACTCGCACGGCAACTCTTTTCCGCCAGCTATTACGCAGATTTATTACCCTACACCGAAAAACTGCTCACAGAACAATTAGAGCCATTTTGTCAATTAACGCCCGAAGAAGTTGCTTTATTAGCAACGGTTGAATTAGACAATCCCGAACACACGAATTTATTAACAAAACGGCGCACCAATGCACTGATTATTTTATTAGCTGTTGTTGCTGAATTGGCGCTCAGTCATTACAACTGGTTAATTAGAGCGCAGCAAGGCGTAAACGAAGATTTTGGTTTTGCCGAAAATAAGTTCTTTTATCGCTTTAATCACATTATTCGTCATTATCGCAGTTTATTACCTAGCAATCCGGCAGGAACCTCTTTTGGGTTGCTCTACGACGAACCCAGCAAAGAACACATGCAATCCCTTGGCGGCACGTTGACCATCCTCAATCATCTGGGCGTTGGGCGGTATTTGCTCACTCATTTACATGATTTATTGCGCCACGAGGGACAGCGCGGGCCAAACGTATTACTGCTCTCAGGCACCAGTTGGGCGGGTGGTAGTTCGTTGAAATATAACGCCATAAAAGCCAAATTTTACGACTGCGCTTCGCCCACGTTTGATGTACAGGTGCCAGTAAAAGGCGTGCTACTACAACCTGACATTGAGCTGGCCGCTATTCAGCGTTCCATTTTTTCGCTCGTGAATATGCGCGATAACCACGGGCGACAAATTAAAGTGTCTGGCACACAACGCGAGTCACGCCACGCCAATTTGACAGCGATGGCTCAACAGTTTGCCCTACGCCAAGACCACGGCCATTTGCTGGAGCGTCACTGGTTAAAACTGGCTAAACGATGGGGAGACGCGGCGCTAGAAAACCGCCGTCGGGCGCTGTTAGTGGTGAACTCATACGAAGATGCCGCCGTGGTTGCCCATGCGCTCGGTATGGCGCTCAAGCAACAGGGCTGCACGGACAGCGGTGTGTTTTATCTCGTCAATGATAAAAATAACCGCTCGCACGAGTATGCACAGGCACTGCATCGGTCGTTGGTTGAGCGGTTTGGGAATAGCGCCGAGAAATCTATCCTTGTTGCACCGATACAGGTGGTTTCACGCGGGCACAACATTTTGAATAATCAGGGAAAAGCGGCTATTTCTAGCCTCTATTTTTTGCATCGCCCTCATCCGCGTCCTGATGACCTCACCCCCACTATCGGACGCCTCAACCGTTTCGCCTTGCAACTTTTTCAACAAACGCCACCCGCCGACGCCCCCACCACTGACCTCAACGCCCGCACCCAGTGGATGCGACAGCGCGCCACAGAAATCATCCGCTACAGCCTTGATTTTCGCGGCGGCTATCAAATGCAACCCTATGAATTAAAAGCACAATTTGCATGGGACATGCTCACGCAGTTGTGGCAAACCATTGGGCGCGGTATTCGCGGCGGCTGTCCGGTGTTTGTGGGATTTGTCGATTACAAGTTTGCGCCCTTGTCTTTTGATTGGCACGAAGGCGCGCCACCCGACACCGGCCATTCCAGCGCGCTGGTGCAGGTTATTCAACAACTCGCACACGCAATGAACGCGCAACGCAACCCTCAGGAATACCGGGTGGCACAGTTGCTGTACGAGCCTTTTTACCGTGCGTTGTGTCAAACGGAGGGTCTCAAATATGGGTAACGTCCATACGTTGTCATTGTCGGCGTGGACACCGAGCGCCAGCCTGCCGCCTATCGCGCTGACCTATTACCAAATGCCGCACGCCGTGCATGATCTGCTGGTGCAATGGTGTCACGAGCGTGTGCGGCGCAATGCACCGCGTTTATCTATCGTGTTGCGCGGGCTGTCTGAATTATTGGCTGCCTTTGTTCCAGACGTGGCTTTTATGCGCCATGACTATGTAACCGAAGAACAAACGCAACGTATGCGTTTGTTTTTTATGGGAAATCGCTGCCACGATACCGATTTACAACAGCGCATGGAAACCGCCTTCGCGCTTTGGCTGGGTCTGCAATATCCGCAAAAATCGGCTGAATTACGCGCGGCTATTGCGGCTTCGGTACATGAAATCGGCAGTTGGCAACAGGTTAGCGTTTCGACGCAGCTACAGGCACACGAGGGCGCGTGCCCGGTTCCCGCCGACCGCTGGTTATTGGATGCCCTCACCGCGCACGCGGCACAGGCGTTAAATGGCCAGTGGATTGAGTTTCGTTCCGGCGTTCGCAAGCAGCTCATTTTGCAAACCGCGCAGGCTTCTCCGGTGAATGGGTTGGAGTTGGTCGCGTTCCCGCCTGAACGTGATACACAAAGACCCGAGTTTTTCTGGTCAGAAGTCATCACCTTAACAGCGGCAACCTTTCCCGAACGCCCCGGCGTGCAGGTGTTGGCGCGCGTTTCCCTGCGAAATTGGGGGCCGCTTCGCCGCAGCGCCGGGTACGCGGCGTCTTCACGCAAGATGGATTTGTTCATTCCGCAGGTCGATGCGAACCCGGACGATACACCGCGCTATCACCATGCCACGTTGCGGTTTCATCCCGTTTTAGTCACCGACGCGCCCCAAAAAACAACGCTCACCGCCTGC
Source organism: uncultured Pseudomonas sp. (assembly GCA_964493255.1). GTDB lineage: Bacteria > Pseudomonadota > Gammaproteobacteria > Pseudomonadales > Pseudomonadaceae > Geopseudomonas. The sequence goes on along the minus strand of CAZBNX010000080.1, from coordinate 957 downwards.
TGGAAACACAAAGAAGATGCGCGTTTATTGACGTTGATGCAGCTTCTTGCAGGGAGCGAAATCACGCAAAACAGTGGCTATATTGCGCCGATTAGTAACGAATGTGGCGGTTTATGGGCACTTCCGCGCTTGGGGTATCACCACGGAGATGCCTATCTACCCGGCGCAACCGGCATCGGCTGGAGCGACCGTCACGACATTTGCACTTCTCTTGACCGGCTTCTGGCAGGCATTCAGTTGCAGCGCATTGAGCCGCTCACGCGCTACCGCAAACAACTGCGCATCGACAAACCTTTTGAACAAATCAAGGAACCTAACTTTATTGCACGCCGCGACGCTATCGCGCGCACCTTGGTGCAGCTCAACAACCCGACGCGCACCTTAGATGTATGGGTGTTTCATCAATATGATGAAACGCCGCCTCGCGTTTTGGCCGAATTGCAGGGTTTTCTGGGCACGCCCACCCACGAACACAGCAGCCACACGACGCACTGGCTACAGTGGGAAGGCGAAGGGGCGCTGTCGATTCGGGTCATCGCCGCCGCCAGTGACGTGCTGGCGATGCGTTTACCACCGATTGAAATCAGCGCCGAAGAACAAGCCCAATACAGCCGCAAGCAACTCAGCCAAATACGCCACGCCAAACGATTGGAGCGCAATCAACAGGCGCTCGCGGCGATGAGCGCCTATGTGCAGCGCCTACGCCCCGACGGACAGTCGATTGCTTGCGCGTTGTTAGAAATGAATAAATCGCTGATGGATGATGCGTGGCACGACCCTTACGCCCTTGCTAAATACGCATTAGCGCAACAGCGGGTGCTCACGCAGGTCATCTTGCGGGATGAAAACCCCTCAGAAGACAAATACTTGCCTTCAATTCGTGATTGCTTTCGCATGTTAGGTGTTGTGCCGCTCACGGACGAACCGTTGCCGTTGGCTCCGGCGGCGCTGACGGTG
>CAZBNX010000079.1:0-6648 GCA_964493255.1 uncultured Pseudomonas sp. | reverse complement strand
TATGAAGAACTGCTGACTGATGTCGTCATCATCACAAAAACTCATTCAGTCGACTCAAGGTGCTCTGACACTTGAGCTTTTGAGGAAGGGGGAAAGAGTCTCAGGATTGAACTGCTGACCATAAAACTACTCTATTGAAGGGGGTAAGTAATCCGATAATGAGGGTATCAATCATCATGGGGAAGAGGTTCTTGCCGGTTCAGATTCTGGTTCAACTGAAAGAGGAGGAGAAGACCAGTTAGAAGGGTTGGGAGAAGGTAGTCATCGAGAATCTACTTACAGAAAGCAGATAGGTACCGAATGATGCTGGCCATGGCAGACTGGTCTTGAAGCTGGACGCAGCTGAAGAGCTTTTTGCAGTCAGCTGTGAGGTCGAGGCTGTTACACTGCTTCTTGGTGAACTCAGCCAAGCAAACTTTCGACTGCTCGGAGATGGACTTCTCCATGGTGGACACAACTGTCCAAGAGTCTGCACCTGCAAGGACCAGAAAGAGGATGAGGATCGAGAGGATGGCGATGTTTATAAGACTACACCTGCTGAGAGGATCTGCTTCTGGGGAGCTTCTCCTAGCAGCGCGCTTACTACTGTAGGGTTCGATAACTTTGGGCATTTGATATGTGATATGGTAGAGAATCTCCGCCATATCAATTCCAGCTAGCCCAAATGAGGAACCTCTCCAAGCCTTCTGTCGATGAGTCAAGCGACCTGTACCCTAGGAGCATCATCCAAGAAACTCAACCAAAATACAGTTCCTGTCGACGCTTTGATCAACCCCAGCCCCTCGCCCAAGACATCAGGTTGGCGCGCTTTGAAGAACATCCAGAATCAACAGTGGCGAGTTGGGCCAGTATGGGTAGGCAGCGCCAAGCTCTCGTCCTCCTGTTCTTCCTCTTCCTTGGACTCTACCTTTACGTAAGCAATAGCCCCATATAGATCGTCTTCTACCCAGAGGCCACTATCAAAAAACAAGAGCCACAGACCAGTCAACCAATATTAGAGGGTAACTGCTACGAGCAGTTCCGACTCAACAACTGCAACCTTGACCACCCTATCGGCGATGTCTGCACTCAACTACACAAGTGTATAATGGACAAGAAGGTTAAAGTCGAGACAACCTTTTAATCAACGGAATCCTCTTCTCCTTTAAGTAAAAAGATGGTACAGCTCGAAGAGTTTGTTGAAAACATCCTTCTTTTGCTGAGCGGGATGGGAGCTCTCAAGTTAGCCAGGAGAGTGATGAGAATAAGGATGTGGCTGGCCAGCTTTGGAATCTTGGTTAAAAAGTTGTTGAGGGGAAAAAGCAGTGGCGGAGAGCTTGGAATCATCGAGGAAGACGGGGTAGAACTTGATCGAGAAGAATGATCTTCTGAACCTCTGTTTAAAATATTCTTTAACTGATATCAAAAGCTTTTAAGAATGAATGTTTTAGGGTTTGCAATCTGTTCAAAGAATTTTTGTTAAATCTTTGTCTGGACTGGGTTAAGGGGTTTTTAGTTAAAGAGAAAGGTTGGGCAAAATTTAGAATGGATTAAAGTTGAAGTGAATTAGTTGAAGGTTTAGCCTTAATCCCAGTCTAAATTAAAGTTAGATCATAGACTTTGGCCCGTTCTCCTTCTTAGAAAGAGATTGATAATTTTTTTTAACTAAGATTAAGGCTGGTTACCAACCAAAAGATTAATTGACTATAATAATAACAATAATCTATAAAGATCAGATGACTTCATGGCTAACTGGAGCTCGAGAAAGAGCAAACTTATACGAAGAGCCATAATTCCAATAAAGTTGGCCTCCTTTTTTGATTTTTTGAGTGGAATACAGCAGTACGCGTAAAATGCCACCAATGAGAACTCGAATAGTAGCACAATTGCACTTGTCCTCCTGCTCACTATTAACCAGTGAGACAAAACCACAGTAGAGAATTGGAGCCAGAAAGGTATCATCAGGAGTGTTTCTGCCACTGAGCATCATGATGGTGTCCATCTTCTTGCACATCTGCAAGTCGGCCCCTATCACGATGTCACAGGCGTACTCACCTAGCAATACCTCCTCAGGGATGTCTTCTTTTGCGAAGATCCCCCACTGAGTGCCAAATACTGCACAAGGGTCATAGTCAGCCAAGGGTTTGGCCTCGACTGGAGGAAAGTAGTGTCCCTCGACTATGTATCTTTGGTAGTTGGGGAGTTCAATTTGTTTGACTCCGTTCCAGTCAATTATCTTCCAATAATCTTTAGTGAACCTAATTGGCAATGCTTAGTTGAGAACAGCCACTCTGGTATACCTGAAATGTCTAGAATTCAGGAGTACCCTAATCTTTTCTTCTTCAGGACTTCTCTCTTTCAGAAGGTATCTTTATGGCATTTTCAGCTTTTGAGTGACTGCTTGGAGATTCATTGGGCGATAGGCTATGGGTATCTCCGGAAAGCTTGGAACCGTGTGTTTTCCTAGACTACACCGACAGATGAGGGGAGCGCAAGCCCTATGGGTGTCTGCTGAACAAAAGACGCAAGTGCGCCTGAGTGACTGAGGGAGGATCGGAATACTGCAGTTCCTACATTCTAGCTCCTCCAAACCGTGAACATCATGGTAAAAATCTTTTCGATGGAATTTTTATCTCGAAAAAGACATCCAAGAGCCATAAACAAGAACTTCTTCTCCTTCATCTGAGCTACTCTATTCTTCTGCAGGCGGTAGTCTCGCTCTCTATGCTATTTCTTCAGACCTGACTTCATTCCTTGGTTCTTGCTGACTCTCTCCGGGTGCTTCTTCAAGGTGTGTCTCAAACATAAAGTCCACACTACCATCAGCTTAGTATTGGAAGTTGAATCTCTTGGTATAAAGTATCTCCAATAGTCTTGCGAGCCAATCTGCTTGAAATTCCTGGTAGCGAAAGTTGGAGATCTCAAGAGACCGCATGAAGTCTTGAGAAGCCTCCTAATTATATACTCCAAAGCGAGGGTGAAGGCCAGGGACTATCACCTTCTAGGTAAGTCGCAGAGCGTCTGCAAGAAGGGCTAGCTGGGTGTAGATGCGAGTGCTGGTCGTCGATCTGTGGCCTGCAATTTGCTGGGCCAGTCGTAGGTCAGTACTGTGACTAGCTGCTGCAGTGAGGATGGCAAACTTGAAGGAGTAGCCCTTGACTCCCAGCCACTCTTTCATCCTCTAGATCGGCCTGAGGGTACGGTGGTTGAACCCAGACCACCCAAACTCTACGAGCATCATACAAAGTTGACGGTTGATGCAAACCTCGACTAATTATTGGTTCTTACCAATTCTCATTTCGAAGGAAAGCTCCAGCGCCTCCAGCTGTTTTTCTTGATTCTTTTCCACTAAACCTTTGAGCCCTCTTTCGATTTCCTTAATATCTGCAAGGAATCGCTGACCGCAAAGAAGAATCGCGTAGAGATCAAGGCCAAAGTGAACAACCGTTCTCTTGCGAGTAGCCAGTAATTCATGTAGGACTCCCATGATGTCTCTAATGCGAACAAAGGTGCGAGGTCGATGATTTAGAGGCTGGATTTGTGGAGACTCTCTTTTTGGCACGAGTCCTTTGAAATTTTTGGCTAATTTGTTGAGCGCCCTGACTGTCTTCCTTTGCTTGTAAGGGCTCATTGTGACCAGTTTTCGGTCCACAAACTTTTCGTTGAAGAGGTTCTCCGGCCTCTCCAAGAAGGCCATCCAATTGATGGATCGATCTACCTTTTAGATCATGGTCCAGGTGGGCACAAGTACATCTCTCCTGATGAAGGCGGTTCCAAAGTCTACCACTGCTGAGGTAAGATAAGTCACGAGGACTGCTGGGTCTATATGCTGGTGCCTTCCAATCCAATCCTTCAGAAGTGGAGTCATGATGGAATTCACGATGCCAATCATATCTCCTAGGCTAGTTCCTTCCTTTCCAACTGACTCTGAGATGGCAGGAACTTGAAGGACTTGCATTTGCTGGCTTGCTTGTTTGTTGATTAAGCTGTGGTTAGGCCTCGGATCGGGAGCGCTCCGATTGTGGAGAGTTAGATCCCTGTGAGTGATTACTTTCGAGGTCTTGCATACCTGACTCTTGCGATGCCTGACCCAACCATCTGCATCAAAGAGGCACCAGCAGTTTTTGCACAAGTTACCATCCTCTCCTATCTCAAAGAAGGTCTGCTTTTCTTTGATCTGGTCTGGTGATAGGGCTGAACACTCGAAGAGATGATGAGGCATGCTGGCTCCTTGGTTGCAGAAAAGGCATGCCCTGAGGTTACTTTTGAATATGGTTGCTCGCTGATGAATTTGTGGCTATTATAAGGGTGGCCCGTCGTCGACCCTCATTCCCTATACGCAGAAAATCAACGCTATAGCTGCACTATGCGCAGTTATAGTACATTTTTTCCGCAGATTGGCTTTTTGTGTTGATCTATGCTGGCGGTTGAGCCACCACTCTGGCAACTGCTATTGCATTCGCTGATCTCTATCTTCCATTTGACTCGAAGAAGTCCCTTATGTTTTTTTGAAGATCAAGATCAATGTCATCTCCGGATCTCAAAGCAAGAAGTGCAGTTGCCTGCACTTGAGCGGCACTTGCTCGCCTTGAGCTGTAGAGTCTTTTTTTTGAGGTGCAGGGAGGTGGCGTTCCTTTTTCTTGGTAGTTCAGTCAGTCAGATTATGCGTGAATTCGGCTGTCCAAGGAATCTAGAAGGTGCAGACATGTGCACTTTTTGCCTGGTTGTTCCTGAGTACTTGAGCATCTTTTTCAGCCATATCATAGTTGCTAAACTGTAGCTGCAGTTTCTTCATTTGGATTCTTGAATCATCGACGGATCTCAAAAGACTCAAAAAGACTCAAGATTCGAGATAGAGCAGTTCCCACCCATGCCAAAAATTCAATCTCAGAAGAAAAAACTTCAGCCAAAGAAAAAAAAAGTCAAAAACAGCAAAAAATGATCATCTATACTTTCATAATAATCATCATAAAATCAGGGATCTGCCAGATGACCTCTCTCTTCCTCTTTTGCTTACAGGCTTGTGAGACATGTCAGGGTGCTCTAAGGTGTGCCTCAACCAACGTGGATTAATATAGCTGAGGATAGAGTCCTGTCGGCTGACCACTACCTTCAGCAGGTGTCGACAGGGAAGATAAGTCTTCTCAGCGTAGCCACATGAGCAAAACCATCTTTCTTAACTGATGGTGACAAGATGATGTTCTCTGTGGTCTCGAATGGCTACTTGATTATGTCGATTGTCTACTTCTTAGAGCTGCAGGCTCCCTCCTAGTTCCTCAACTAACTTCTCCAGGACAGGCCTGGACAACTGAAACCTTACGACTTTAAGCTCCGGAATGTCAAAGATTCGTTAATAGGGAGTAGGGTCAAGGTCGAAAGTGTGACACCTATCCAACATTCTTCTAGTGACAGTCATGACGCTTTTGATGGTCAAGCTGAAGTCCTTTTAGCTTGGTTGGACCTTCTTCAGGAGAGAATGTAAGCCTTCATTGGGAGAGGTGGAGGAGGAGAAACCGACAAAGCCAGGCTCAAACTTGGCAAAGCAGTAGTTGGAACTCTTGGACAAAAAGCGACTAAGAACATCAATTTCTTCTTTCTGATCTAACAATTTTCTGCGAGCTTCCTCGCTTCTCCTATCAAACTCATGGAGATTTCGAGCGTGAAGGATCTTGCTGAATAGTAAGACGTTCTCTTTCCTTCTCAATCTCTTGCGAACATTATGGAGAACATGGTAGGCATCAAACAAGTGAGTACCATCGAACTCTCCGCTGGTTGCTAGCTCAACCACTGCAGCCTTGATAGCCTGTTCCTAATCAGTGACTAAGACACGAGGCCTTCCTCTCATGGCCTTCATAAAAGTTCTAAAGACCTGACAATAGGACTCGGTGTTGTCGTTGAGGGAGATAGCAATGGCCAAAGGAGTAATCCTTTTACATGATGAGGAGGCCAAAAAAAATCCCACTTTCCACTTCTTGCCACTAGGATGAGGATTTTTGATGAGAGAGAAGGTGTAATCAAAGGAGACTACTTCTCCATAAATCTCGAAATGCTTCTTCATTTCCTAGCTCGTGATGAGCAACATCTCTGGAGGCTGCCAATAGGGACGCTCTTCTTCAGAGGCAAAAACATCATAACCCTAGGCTTCGAGGCTGCTGATCACTTATGCCGCAGGTTTGGGTTTGCCTTTGATCTTTGCCAGAACATAGTAAAACTGCTTCTATGTGAGATGGCAGTCCCTGCACACCACATGCTTCAGGGAAACAGCAGGAACTAATGCAGGCAAGGAGGAGATAAATTTGGCAGCTACCTAGAACTTGGCTCGCCTTACCTTCAAGAGTGCATGGGAGTGGCAACATTATGCCCTCGCCAAAGTCCACTGACTTCCCTCTCCCAGCCTGTAGTGAAAGGATGATCGGCATCCAGTCCAGCAACACCTTAGGTAGGCGTATTTTTCTTTCTGGAGGCGTAGTCTATACCTGATGTTACCTCCTATCTCCGAGGATGCCATTGACTCACTTCTCAGAAATTCCATTGCCTCAGCTGGAGTAGAAGCTTCTTCAAGAGCAAGAGTGGAAGCAGGAAAAATGAAAAGATGACGTTGATTCATTAATTTTTATTAACTTCTTGCGCTAGGAGCGAAAAGTATTAATATTAAGATCCAGCTCGAAC
>CAZBNX010000078.1:0-6724 GCA_964493255.1 uncultured Pseudomonas sp. | reverse complement strand
CTCATTTGAACTTTCCTCATTTGAACTTTCCTCATTTGAACTTTCCTCATTTGAACTTTCCTCATTTGAGTTTCCTTCATTTGAGTTTCCTTCATTTGAGTTTTCCTCATTTGAGTTTTCCTCATTTGAGTTTCCTTCATTTGAGTTTTCCTCATTTGAGTTTTCCTCATTTGAGTTTTCCTCATTTGAGTTTTCCTCATTTAATATACTCTCATTTAATATACTCTCATTTCACTTATTTATATCTCACTTATTAACATCGTTAACAGTTATGTATTTTTTAAAAAACAGTACATTTTTTTTATCATCAGAGCTATATTTATCAATCAAAGCTTGGAAACTTTCTATTTCACTATTAAGTTCTTTACTAATAGAGTCAAATTCTACAACCAACTTTTCAAAAACCTCTTCTTTAAATTTAATTGAATCAGACCTTGATGTATTTAATTCGTCATGATTAACATCATTATTATAAGAAATGTGTTCATTATAAAGATATTTAGTACTTTTGTCTCAATCCATACTGTATTTACTATTATCATATATATTTGTAATGTCTGTTATAGTATAAAGTCTGTTAGTAGCGTCATCGTTAATCGTGTATTTATTGCTAATGTATTTATTAATGATGTCTTGATCAATAATGTATTTATTAGATAGGTACTTATTAAAAATATCGTTCGATATATAGTTTTCACTAATAATATATTTATTATTAAGGTATTTACTAATAATATATTTATTAGTAATGTATTTCTTTTCATCATCATCGTTTTCATCATCATCATCGTTTTCATCATCATCATCGTTTTCATCATCATCATAGTTTTCATCATCATCATAGTTTTCATCATCATCATAGTTTTCATCATCATCATAGTTTTCATCATCATCGTTTTCATTATCATCGTTTTCATTATTTTCAATTTGTTTTTTTTTGGTATCGATTACATCTAATTCCTCTAAAATTTTACTAGTATATTTTATAAATTCATTCATTTTGTTCTCAACTTCAATGGATATACTCTTTATATTTGAGTTACTTTCAGTTACTGAATTTTTATTAAAATCTTTTCTAAATAATTTATATAAACCTGTTCTAACATATTCGTTTTTTATATATTCTTTTTGCTTGTCATTTACTTTTTTTAATAATCCATAGAAAGTTTTCATATTATTTAATTTAGAATCCGTAAACTTAATATCGACATTAATTTCATTTTTTATTAATTTGGAAAAATTATTTAACTGCTCTAACTCCTGTTGTGTTTGTTTTCTATTTTTATAAAATTTTAGTTTAGGGTCTAGTTTTATTATATTCAATTTATTTATATTATCTTTCTCGTTATGAAGTTTATTTAAATGAAACGTGTCAAAGTATTCATAATCAAATGATTTATTGTGTTCAAATATTAATATATCATTTAAAATTAAATTAACATCATTCTGTAATATTGACCAATTATCACTTTCAGCTAATAATGGATGTTTTATATTTTGACCTGTATTATCAATTAATTTTTCATTCTTTATAAAAAGTGTATCTGTGTTATTTTTTAATATATCGTTACTTAAATCTTTTTTAATGTCGTTGTTTAAAAATAAAAATTTATAATGATCGGATATTACTTTAAATAAAAAATTCTTTTGTTTTTTTTTCGTTTTATTAATTTTTAGGATAGGTTTAAAGGTTTCATTAATATCATGTATTTTATCATTAGGAAATTCAAATTTTAATCTACTATTTTTTCTAAGTTTTAATGGATAAGACATAAATGTATATAAAAGACCAGCTCTTTTATTTCCAAAATTTCATTTAAAATTTCATTCATTAAAAATTGGAAAATCAACTGCTTTAAATTCTGTATTTTGTGTGATAGTAGTATCAGCTAAACTTAGATTTACATTATCAATAATATATAATGTATTATTTATAAAATCAAGTTTTTCATCGCAGAATTTCAAAATTTCAGCAGACATACCAGCTTTTTCCAATTGCATAAAATTTTCATAATCTTTAAATACAACCTTTAGTAATAATCTATAACCTAAAGCATGATGTATTTGAAGATGAATATAATAGTGAAATCATGACAACACATCTAATGACTCATAGTCATGTGGTTGAATATATTTTATTCTATATTTCAAAAGATGCAACATACGATCTAAATATTTTAACTCGATGTTTATATTATTAATATAAAAAAGTATTAAATGAAATATTTTTTTTTCATAAGATTTTTTAACTATTTTTATGTATGGACTTTTATCTGCAAACAATTTTTCACATAAATATCAACCTACATATGAAGGATAAGAGGGATAAGAACAATAAATTTCTGTTTCATCAAAAAGACCATTCATATTTAAAATTAATAATATAAAAACACAAAATTTTATTAAATTAAACAAGATAATATTTATCCTATAATTATAATCATTCCAAATTACATAGTTAAACAATTTTTTTTTATATTAACAACTTTTATTTTAAATTCATTGTTTTATTGGGTAATTAAATAAATGATCATGTCTTTTAGGTCTTTTATCTTTAAACCTATAAGTACTTAAATGATGTTTCATATTTAACCCATTTGTTACACTTAATTCTATATCAAAATCAGAGGTATGATAACTATCTTTAATCTGATACAATTTTTTTAAATTTTTTAAAGTTTTATCACCGTCTCAATAATCATTCGTAATTCGAGAATATAATTCATATATTGAAGGTTCTTCAAAGTTCTGTCAAACATAAGAATAAAATATTTTTGTTTCCTTTATTTGCTGTTTTAATTTGTCTAAATAATTTATTTTTTTTTTTTTTTTTAGTTCATCAACATTTTTACAAAAATCTTTAATTTCATTAATTTGAATTTGTTTATTTAATTTTGTTATATTTTTATTTTTTTCAATTTTTTTTATTTGTTCTTCGTAACTAATTAACATACTATCTTCTTCTGAATAATCTAACTTTTCAGTTTCATCATATTTTTGAGGGGATCAAAATGGTTTTTTTTTATAAAACAACATTCATTTATCAAAATAATCTTTCTCTAAATATTTTTTTTTTTTTTTGTTTGTTTGTTTTTTTAAATAATTTTCTAATTTTTTAGATTTTAATTTTCTTTTTGTATTTAATTTTAATTTAAAAAAATTTTTATTTAAAACGATATCTGGATGGTAATACATTTTAACACCCTCATTATATAATGGTGACACGGTTGATAAAACTAATTCATTTTCAACTGTTTCGTTTTTAACTTCATTTAAAACATAATTTTTTATTAATATTTTTTTTTTTTTTTTAAATATTTTATTTTTATAATATCTATTAAAATATATCGATATAAAATCTAATCTATTTATAAAAGATAATTTTTTATGCATAAATTTTGGAAATAATTTATATACTCTTTTCATCAATCTTTCGGTAAACTTTTTATCACTATATCTGGGCCTTTCTAAAGCGTATTTAAAATAATCGATAACATTTCAATCATCATAATTTGCTAAATATAAATCAAAATTACATGAAAGCTTAGATCAATAAAGCGGTTTTGCTTCTAAGTTTTTAAATCAACTTAGTGATGGTAAAGTCGTATAATAATGAGAAGTTTTATAAAAAATAAGTATATAAAGTGTTACTCCTTTTGAAACAATTTTTAATAATTCTTTTATTTCTAAAATAACATTTTTAATTTCTTCATCTTCTAAATTATTTTTTAAAATATAATGTTTTTTTAATAGGATAGCTCAATCTAAACACATTAAATCATATTTCATATAAGTAAAATATAAACAATATTTATAAAAAAAATCAATACTCTTTTGTTTAAAATACAACTCCTTATCGTGTAATTTTATTTTATGAAGTAAAAGCTCACCTGTTTTTATCATATTAGTTGTGCAAATAGTGTGTTTTATAATCAAATCCTATGTTTTTGATACTTAGAGTTTTGTCATGATAGGTTTTTTTATAGAAAACATTTAAACTATTTTTCAACCAATCTTATCTCTAAGTTAACTAATATGTATATTATTTTTTTTTAATGTTTTTTTTGATAAATGCTTTTTCATAACTCATAAGTCATAGCACATTTTCCATTATTCTCATTTAATTTATTTACTTTATAAATATAATACATTATTCTTTTATTAAATCTAGGTATATGTAAATTAAATGGTAATTGAGTTCGGCTAATATAATGTGAATCATATATCATGATAAAGAAAAAAAAAACTGAAAATAAATTTAATATATGTCCTGCAGATGCTAATGTTTGTCAACCTTCAAAAATTGCTGGGTAATCATGATATCGTCTTGGTAAACCATTATAACCAACATAGTATAAAGGCATAAAAGTTACTCATTGTCCTAAAGTTCAATAAAATCAATGAATATTAGCATACATTCTTGAGTAAGTTACACCAAACATTGAATAAAAATAATAATAAATAGCACAAAATAAACCAGAAAAAGTTGATGCTGAAAACATAAAATGAAAATGTGCAACTACATAATAAGTATCATGAACATATATATTTAAACCAACATGACTTAGTCACATACCAGTTAGACCTCCACTTAAAAAAAATGTTATAAAACTTATTGCAAATAATAATGAAGTGGTAATTGACGAGAAACCATTTAAAGTTGTTAAAGTTCAATTAACTATTTTTACTACAGCAGGTAGAGAAATCATAATAGTTATTGTGCTATAAAATGATCTTGCTCTATGATCCAATCCAATTAAATACATATGATGTCCTCATACTAAAAATCCCATATAGGCCATAATATAAGTTGCTCATATTAAATGACTTTTTGATGCAACTCGTCTATAATTGTAAGTAGGTATAACCATATTTATAACACCAAACATTGGTATTATAACAACATAAACTTCTGGATGTCCAAAAAATCAAAATAAATGATGAAATAAAATAGGATCACCTCCATATGTATAATCAAAAAAAGATGTATTTCAATGTCTATCTAATTCTAACATAATCATAGCACCGCCTAGAACAGGTGTTATTAAGGCTAACATTCTCATAGTTAAAAATAATGAAATAGATAAGAATGGAATTAATGATTTTCTATTCTTTATTCCAGCTGATGATAATGTTCTTCTTGTTATTAATAAATTAGTAAAAGATAGTGTTGTTGTTAGACCAGCAAAAATAACACCAATAACAGCTATATCTTGTGCACCAAAACCTGTGTATTTTAATTTAGATGAGAATGGTGTAATAAAAGTTCATCCCGAAATAGTATATCCAGAATTTGTGCATTGTACAACAAATGTTTTTGGATTTAATAAATCTTCATAATAGATAGAAAAAAATAAATATCTTGTATATAGATAATGTGATTTTTTTAAATATTTAGCAACTTGAGAAACTAAATAATCATACTCTTCAATAATTTTTCTAAATTTATTAGATTTAGTAAATCTAAATTTAGAAACGCTTTTATATTTCATTTTTTCAATAATAGTATATTTTCGATTAAAATTTTTAAACATATGATAACTAATATCATTTGCATCATAATAGTTAAACATTTGTCTTCTAAAAAAACCTATTCTTAAAATTAAAATATAACCGGCTACTAAAATTCATAAACCAAAACTGTTAATTCTTGGAAATGCTACATCTTTGGAACCAATATGATAAGGTATAAAAAAATTAGCTAAAAAACCAAAAATTAATGGAATAACTACAAAAAAAATCATTATTAAACCGTGTGATGTAATAATTTGTAGATATTTTATTGAATCACCTTTAAAAAAATAACTACCTGGTGTAGATAATTCAATTCTTATCATAGTAGCTAATGATAATCCAGATAAGCCAGAAATTAAAGAAAAATAAAAATAATTTAAAGCTATAATTCTGTGATTAACACTATAAATATATTTTTTAAAAAAAAATTTAAAAATATCGTTCATTTTTTTAAAGCGATATTTAATTGTTTTAATTAAGATTGTTTCGTTTAATTTTATTTTTATTTGTACTTTTAGTTCTATTCAATACTTTAATAATGATTTAAACAATTTCATAATAAGAACTATAAATAATAGTAAATTAGATTGGTTTTGTTTTATTAAATATTTAATAAAATATTTACTACGTGTGCGTGACTTGCTGAATCGAACAGCACTTCGAGGCTGATGAGGCCCTACAAGGCATCCATGACAGTCACGTTCCTTCCACACTGTTATTTATAGAAAGATATATTTTATACAATACAATCACTTATTGTATAAAATATATCTTTAATAGTATTTCAACATTCAATTGTTAATAAATTATTATGATAATAATATGGTGTTTGATTATAACAAGATTTAATAACAAGAAATATAAACATAAATTTTTTTTTTAAATAAAGTAAAAATATTAAATAAGTGAATATCAATGAATATAATTGATTTTGAATATTAAATGAAATTAAATCATATGATATATCTTTATTATTTCAAATTTTTAATGTAGTTGTAAAAAGGGATTTTTACTGCCCACAAAAACTTTTAATGCGTTTGTGGGCAGCAAAACTGCTTTAACTTTTGTTGGTGTAACGTATTTTGTAATTATTTTTTTGCTCCTGCTGATACAAAATAGGGCTAAAATTTTTTGCTATATAAAACCTATTGGCCCAATTGGCTATTAATTGATTGAGGGTTTTAAGCACGCCTGTTTTGATAAAACTGCC
>CAZBNX010000077.1:1408-6878 GCA_964493255.1 uncultured Pseudomonas sp. | reverse complement strand
ACAAAATAAACGAACCTGCCCAAAAATCGCGCGTCCGACGGGCTTGCGATACAAACCCCTGCACCGGGCCGAGCGTGAATTGGAAAATAGATTGGGTTGAAGAAGACTCACTGGGCATGACGCAACACCTTGAATTGGCTGTCAATTTTGGCAAAGCCGCCTAAATAGCGATGAATAACGTGATAATCCACATCTCGTTTTTCGATGTACTGGGCATTGCGGCGGTTTTTGGGGTTTTCCGCTTTCACGGCAATGCCTTTAGGCAGGAATTGGCTCTGCAAGAGCGTTTGCAACGCCACGCATTTGCCATCTGGAAATTCATGAACATGAATAAATAACGGAGAAGCACGCCGCCCTTTATTATCAGGTGCAACTTCCATATCTCCACCAGAAGAGAAATGGTAGTTATGTGGCAAACCAAATACGGAGCGTTTCGGTAATTGCGTTAAGGGTTTATTGCTATTAATAGCGGCATATACGTTGTCATGATCATCCGTGAAATTACGGCGAGCATCTTTGCCGTTTACCTTGCCATCTTTGCCATAGCTTCGATAAAGCTGCTGCTCGTCACTAATTTGTTTAAGCAGCGTCAGGCTATTTTTACCAAATACCGACGCATCAATACGGGTGGCGCTGCTAATTGCCGAAAGCGGTGCATCAGCGGGCGCGCTGAAATCCAGCTCATTAATGAACGCTTCAATGTCTTTTAATTTATTAAACGTTTCTTTGTTGCCATTCACGTTGATGGATTGAATCGCTAACGAACCGAATCCTTTGCGTGCACGACTGCCTAAACCACCAAAGAAACCCAATGCAATCAAAGCATTACGCACTGAATCAATCGCTGCCGGAGCGGTGTTAGGGCGGAAGCGGAGTGTTACGGTTACATTCCCGCCGGAAAGATAATCCCGCTGCATTCCGCTGCTGTAACTATATAAACCCATGCCAAGCAGATAAGAAAGCTCACTCTTTCCACCTTTCTTGACGAGGTTGCTTTCTTTAATAACTGTCGATAATTGAAAGCGGCTTTGGCGGGAATTATTGCCATCACTGGCGGTACCAAATAAATCGCCTTCTTCTTTATTTAATATTTTTAAGGCTTGCTCAGTTTGATTGTTGTTATCACGCAAAACAGCCGCCCAATTCAGCGCACGCCACCAAAAGCGTAATGCACCCTTAAATGAAGCGGTACGAAATACGTCTTCATCTGCCTCTTGCGAGGCTCCGCCGAGAAACAACGGCGTTACGATTTTGTATTCAGCGGTTATTTCCGCCGGTTTAGAAAACATCATTGGCGAGTAATCCTGTTGATGGGCAAAAAGGCGCTATCGTAGACAACAAAAAGCCTAAGTAGCGACTCCGGTGGATAGGATGCGGGAGAGGCAGAGGGGGCATAGCACTTCCTGTTGAGATTTATCCTGTTTTCGCGAACATAGCAGAATAAAAAACCGCTGTACTGTCACGAAAATCCAATAGCGCACACTGCTTTCTCTTTGTTAGAGCAGTTTTTAACTGCTCCACCTGATTGGCCTTATCTTAGAAATTTTTTTGTGTGGGCCTGCGTTTCGCAAGCTTGTGAGTTTTTTCTCCGTCTAAAGCGGGCTTTTACATTATGTTAAAAATGAATTTTGCATAAAAGGCCCGAAAATCGGGCCTCAACCACATCATTCATTCACTTTATTAAGTGCCTTAAACAAAGTCTCTACAGATTCCCGCTGGCATAACTCTGTGCCCGGTAACATCACCGTAGCTGCACCCGCTGCGATGCCATATTGCACGGCCTCTCTGAGTGACCACCCCCACTCCAGCGCCAGCACCGTAGCACCTACCATGCTATCTCCCGCACCAACAGCACTGACCGAAGGCACTTCAGGCGCAGCAAAAAACTCCACCCCTTCAGCCGTTGCCAACGCAGCACCTTCCTCGCCCAGCGACAAAACAATCGCCTCCGCCACGCCCCGCGCCAGCAATTCATTCAGCGCCGCCGTTTGCGCTGCCCGCGTTTCTAACGCGCGACCAACTAAACTAGAAAGTTCGCTCAAACTGGGTTTCAGCATAAAAATGTGGCCTTGCTGCACCACCGCGCGTAATGCGTCACCAGAACAATCCACCACTAAACGCGCGTTAAGCTGTCGCACCAGCGTATTGAGCTGCTGCAAAAATGCCTGCTCCACACCCGGCGGAAAGCTGCCACTCAGCACCAAATAACGCGGTTGCGGGTCAAGTGCCGCAAGGCTACGCAAACACGCCGCTTGCTCCTCGTCACTTAATACCGGCCCCGGCAAGACAAAACGGTACTGTTGTCCCGTTTCGCGCTCATCTACGGTGAAACTTTCGCGGGTTTCTCCGGCAATCGGTACACGACTTTGCTTAACGCGCAGCGTGTCTAAAATGTGCTCCAGCATGTCGCCAAAGGGGCCGCCTGCGGGATAAACCGCCACTGCCTTCCCCCCCAAATTGCCAATCACTCGCGCCACGTTAATGCCACCGCCACCCGGGTCATAACGCGGGTGGTCGCAGCGCAGTTTGTGGGTAGGCTCGACCCGCTGAATAGCAGTCGAAAGGTCCATTGCAGGGTTTAGTGTCAGCGTTGCAATTTGCGGCATAACGATTCCAATTCTATAAAAAAGGGCATTTCCACACAGAAAACAGCATTTTTATACGTCGGTGCTACAGGCTCCGACGTGGGTTACGTTAGCATGTTGCCCCCCTTAAAACCCCGAGGTTTTCCCGATGCAAAAACCCTGCTGTCACCACCAACTCCGTAACACGTTCCGCGAGTTATTAGCCACGCCCGTTTGCTATCACACGGCCTCTGTTTTTGACCCACTCTCCGCGCGCATCGCCGCAGATTTAGGGTTTGAAATGGGTATTTTGGGCGGTTCTGTCGCCGCGTTGCAGGTGTTGGCTGCCCCCGATATTGCGCTGATTACCCTCAGTGAATTTGTCGAACAAGCCACGCGGATTGGTCGTGTTGCGCGTTTACCCGTTATTGCAGACGCCGACCACGGCTATGGCAATGCGCTGAACAACATGCGAACCGTCATGGAATTAGAGCGCGCGGGCGTTGCGGCACTCACGATTGAAGACACCGTGCTACCTGCGGAATACGGCGCTGCTCCTTATCAATTAATTAGTTTTGATGAAGGTGTGGGCAAAATTCGCGCAGCTTTAGAAGCCCGCGACGACAGCGCCCTTTCCATCATTGCGCGTACTCATGCGGGGCTTCAGTCTGTTGATGAAGCGGTTCGCCGTGTCGAGGCGTACCAAGCCGCAGGCGCTGACGGTATTTGTTTAGTCGGCGTTGAAGATTGCGACCATCTCGCCAAAATCACCGAAAACATTAAGATTCCATTAATGTTAGTTACCTACAACAACCCTAACTTGCGCGATGACAAAGCCATGGCAGAACTGGGCGTGCGTGTCGTGGTTGATGGTCACATTGCGTATTTTGCTGCTGTTAAAGCCACTTACGACAGCCTGCGCCAACAACGCGGTTTGCCTGATACCGAAAAGCTGAACGCTTCGGCGCTAGTAACACGCTATACGCAGCCCGCAGACTACAAACGCTGGGCACGCGAATACCTGAACATGGATAGCTAAAAATAGATTAGCCATCCGAAAGACCTTTTTTTGAGTTTATGTATCAATGCCGTTGTCGCTTTCTACTCTTACGCCTACGCCGTACAAAAATAAAAACGGCTGGCGTGCCGTTATCAATTTATTGTTACTGAGCACACTCAGCAGCGGCTTATTGATAACTGATGATTTCATCCAGCAATTATTTATCAGCACCAATCATGCTGAACTGGAATGGAACTTTGTGGCCGCTGTTTGGCTATTTAGCCTCGCACTTTGGTTATGCCATTGGCCACGATTAAGCACAACGCTACTGAGTGCGTTTGCACTCATGGAACTGGTGCAGTTGGGGCACATATCTTTCTTTGGTGAGCCTTTATCTGCCATCGGTCTAAAGGGCCTTTTTGATGATTTCGCTGAAGTCCGCCAAACCGGCGTTCACAGCTTTTTTGACCACTGGCACGTATTACCCAGCGTGTTAGTACCCTACGGATTGCTGATTACTCTGCATCTTTTATTACCCCACCGAATTGCTTTACCCCGCAATCGGTGGGCACTGCTTATTATTATTCTTGTACTCGGTGGAAAACCTTATAGAGCCTCCTACCGTGGCTTTCAGGCATTTACACCTGGCCCAACACGCAGTGCTTTACACAACAGTTTCAACGCATTTTCTTATTACGCCGTGCGCCTTGCATTGCGTGATGAAACTACAATAGAAGCCTCTTTTAAGCCGTATCAATTAACGCCACAAGCCAGCCAAACGCATCACCTTTGGTTAGTTATCCCCGATTCTTTACGCACGGATCATCTCAACTTATTCGGTTATGAACGAGACACCATGCCGCGCCTAAATACATTGGCGCAACGCGGACAACTCATCGCAAAACCGGGTATTGCGTCGGGTGTTTCAACACTGGTGAGCCTATCTAATCTGATTAACTTAGTGAGCAGTCCGGGACAAACGCAATTACTCACACAGCAACCTTACAATTTATTTTCTATCGCTAAAGCAAACGGATTTAATACGCTATGGCTCTCTTCGCAAGAATCTAAATTATTAGCCTACCTCGGCAAACGCGCCATCGACACCGCCATTACGCGCGAAACTCATCCGCTATTATTTGCACAAAAACATGATTTTGCTTTAGTTGATTTACTTGCCCAGCAAGCGTGGCCAGCACGCCATTTTGCTGTTATCAATCTACGCTCGGCGCATTTACCTTACGCCGAAAATTACAGCCAATACCCTCAGCCGCTTCCGTGGAATGACCAACTTCCCGACCGAAAAGAACGGCAAATCAATGCTTACGATAATTCATTGCGTTATTTAGACGATGTTTTATCTGAAATAATTAATGCCTTCGAGCGTCTAGACGGCGAACGGTATTTAATTATTACCGGCGACCACGGTCAGCTATTAGGCGAACAAGAGAGCTGGGGGCATAACGTATTAAAGCCTGAAGTTATTGAGGTGCCGGTGTTAATTGTCGCGCGTAACGCACCGGAATCCGCGCTAGAGGAAATCCGCACTAAACGCTGGGTCAGTCACTACGAAATAGCCACATGGATTGCTGCACGTTTAGGCACGCGCGTTGAAAATCCTAATTGGCACGAAGGACGTCACTTTGTGCAAGGCACATTGCCGTTTGGAGATACTCCGTTGCGCGAAGTAGTAGAAACGACGCCCACGGGACTAACGTATAAGCCCGCGCAACTTCTCAGCCAGTGGTTACGGGAGACAGAGGCCAAATCAGTAACGCCATCCCCCGCACGCACGCAACAGCCTTAATTTATTCCGCTGCTTCCGCTTCGGCTTGGCGCGTTTCCCACGCCGGAGCGGCATAAATCCCGACTTCCACCGCCAGCGCCAGCACACGCGCCAAATCCT
>CAZBNX010000077.1:0-1308 GCA_964493255.1 uncultured Pseudomonas sp. | reverse complement strand
CCCACCACCACCCACTCCCCTAACGGAATGGGAAACTCATCGTCATAGTTAATATCCGGGTTGGCCGCCAAAAAAGCAGCCGGGTCAGCGTAAGCCTGTGCCGCTTCGTCAGCAATGCGCTGAATCTCTTCCTCACGCATACAGCCCGAACTGATTAAACCAATCAGCTCAATTAATTGTTCTTTCATCAAAAATCCTGAGAAATGAAGTCAAGTTTTTATCTATTGGCTAGTCTCAACAGAACACGCCACCTAAAATGTAAGTACAACCCTGTTTTCGGCCACAACACAACAAAAAAGGCCCGCTTATGTCTACGCAAACCAAATGGCGTCAAGCCCTCTGGGTCATTTTAGTCATCGCGTTGTTACTTATCTTGCCAAACATCACGCGCAGCTCGTAACAGCCTAAGGTTTGCTTTCGGCGTGTGGCTGTATTCAAATCAGCGCCAATACAGTCACCGCTAGGAAACCTGAACCATGAGCAAGAAAAAAGCCCTTATCACCGGCATCACAGGCCAAGATGGCTCGTATCTCGCTGAATTTCTCTTAGAAAAAGGCTACGAGGTTCACGGTATCAAGCGCCGCGCGTCACTGTTCAACACCCAGCGCGTTGACCACATTTACCAAGACCCGCACACCAATAACCGTAATTTTGTGCTGCATTACGGTGATTTAACCGATTCCTCCAACCTCACGCGCATTTTGCAAGAAGTACAACCTGACGAGGTGTACAACTTAGGCGCGCAATCGCATGTAGCCGTGAGTTTTGAAGCCCCCGAATACACCGCAGACGTTGACGCCATGGGTACGCTGCGTCTACTCGAAGCCATTCGTTTTTTAGGCTTGGAGAAAAAAACCCGTTTCTATCAAGCCTCTACCTCTGAATTGTACGGCTTGGTTCAAGAAACCCCGCAGAAAGAAACGACGCCGTTTTACCCACGTTCACCGTATGCCGTAGCCAAGTTGTACGCCTATTGGATTACCGTGAACTACCGCGAAGCCTATGGCCTGTACGCCTGCAACGGCATTTTGTTCAATCACGAATCCCCGCGCCGAGGGGAAACTTTCGTGACCCGTAAAATCACGCGCGGTCTGGCCAACATTGCACAAGGGTTAGAAAAATGCCTGTACATGGGCAACATCGACGCCTTACGCGACTGGGGACACGCTAAAGACTATGTGCGGATGCAGTGGTTGATGTTGCAGCAAGAACAGCCCGAAGATTTCGTGATTGCCACCGGCGTACAGTATTCCGTACGCGACTTTATTCGCTGGTCAGCGGCAGAGTTGGGTATTCGCTTAAAATTTG
>CAZBNX010000076.1:1860-6886 GCA_964493255.1 uncultured Pseudomonas sp. | reverse complement strand
GATGCCGGACGCATCCGCGCGCAGGTTGAACAGGCCGAAGCGCGGCACGCGGAAACGGTGGCGCGTTATCGGCAAACGGTGCTGGATGCGCTGCGCGAGGTAGAAGATTCGCTGGTGCAATTATCGGTGTATGCACAAGAGGCCGCTGTTCGCCAAGACGCATTGGCGGCGGCGCGTGAGTCGTTGCGGCTGATTGAAAACCAATACCGCGCCGGTACGGTGGATTATTTGCGGGTGGCCAGCGCGCAAACGGCGGCGCTGTCGAGTGAGCGCACGGTATTGGAATTAACCGGCGCGCAACTGGCGACCAGCGTGCGCCTGATGGCGGGCATGGGCGGCAGTTGGCTCACCGCAGACCGCCCAGCGCCTGCAATGCCTCGTGCAGAACACCCGGAATAATCAACTGATGGCGCGCGCGTGAGCACGCGGTGTACAGCACAGACAACGCCTCTGCGGTCATCGGGGTTTGCAGCAAAGTCAGTAAATCCGGTGTGAGCATGACCGCATCAAACTCTTGATTTCGCGCATCTTTTACCCGACCAAGTTGCAAGGGCGCGTGTGGATTGGCATTCCAACGCGCGCGCGTGCGCTGAAAATCGGCGAGGTTATAGCCGCGTTCTAACAAGCGTTGAATGCGTTGAAAAGCCGGATTATGTGCGTAATGCGCCGCCAACGCCGACCAACGCGCAAAACGAAACAACAGCCCATGCCCTGACGGCGTGTTGCGGTGATACAGCTCCACGCAGCCTTGCATGAACACATCTAAATCCCGTTGGCAGCCGGGGAGCAGCGCAAAAGCCGCTTGAGAACCGCTCAAGCGTTGCGCCCATTCAAATAAGCTCCATTCATCATGCACCAACAGCGTGACGGGATGGTCTGGCAAGGTGGGACGGTCATAGACGCTGATTTTGGTGCGCTGCGCGCGATTGCCGACAAACTCCACCGCTGCATGGCGTGGATGAGCCGTCAGCAAGGGATTCAAAACCGATTCCATTTCCCGACCCGCGCGCATCGACACAAACCATTGCCGCTGGCGCACATGGCCCGCGCGTTGTGGCGCGAAGCCATTTAGGTGTTGGTAACTGTCGCCGAGGGTGTGTGTGGCTTGCGGGCAACGGTCGAGAAATTGCAGCAGTGGGATGGGCACATCATGGCTTTCGTCCACAAGAACGTGGGTAAATTCAGCGCCTAATACGCTGTGCTGGCGCAATGCTAATTGTTTAATCAGGTGATAGCCGCGCACGGGAAAATCAGACTGCGCCCGCTGCGGTGCGATGATTTCTAACCATAATTGTCGCGCCAAGCGCACCAACAGCCCGCGCTCCATCGGCGATAAACGTAAATCGCGCTCGGGTAAATGCCCTTCGTGTATGTCGCTGTCGCCGCTGCTGCAAAAGCGCGCCACCGCCAACCGACAACGTGTCGCCACTTGCGTGGCGGATAAACTGCCCAACGGCTGAAAACCCATGCGTTCCGCAATCACGGCATCACTGACTTGATGCGTGCGCCGCAAACGATAAGCCGGACGCGGTGCCGCTTGTTCGCGCGTCAGGCAATGCAGCGCCAAATGACTAAACGTCATGCTGTGCAGCAACTTGCTGCCAAAACGCTGTTTAAGCGCCAGCAACTGCGCTTCGGTTTGCGCCAAAACCAAGGTGCGTTCACTGCCTAAACAATCCAATAACTGCCCAATGAGATGGGTTTTTCCGGTTCCGGCAAAGGCTTGTAAATTGAGCGGCTCGTCGGGTTCATGTAACAGGCTTTGTAATAGCCGCTGCTGCGGTTCTGAAAGCGGTAACGGCTGGCCGTTGGGCCGTGTTTGTATGTAGCGCAGCGGGTTGCGCTGTGCCGCATGACGCGCGCAAAAGGTGAAATCCCATGCACCATTGGCGTGCAAATAGGGCGCAGCTTTGCGCGTAGCGCGGTCGAGTTGTTCGATGTTGAAGGCGTCTAAGTGCGCCAATCCTGTTTGTAGGTGTTCAGTGGAAAAACGCGCGGCAAGCTGCTGCGTCAGTGTGTCCTTATCCACCGATTGCAACAGCGCACGCAATTGGTCAATCAGTTGCGCTAAGGTGCGCTCCGGGTCGGTTTGTAGGCGCTGCGTGTGTCCTAATTGCTGCACCAGTAACAAGCTGGCCAATTCAGCAACCGACAAGCGTTGTAGGAGAGGCTGCATCTCCGACACCGGAGTTTTCGCCAAAATCTGGCTACGGACGCTGTCCAATGGCAGAAAGAGAGGGATGGGCCTTTTCATGTGTTCAGACGCTTTTGGTGTGCGCCCCCAACAGGGAAGGCGTCTTTTTGCAGTGGGTGTGTTGTTGTGCGCCCTTGTAGCGGTTGGCAATGACCGGCTTTCAGCAGCGGAATTGACATTACAACTCACGCCCGATGACAGCGCATTGCGCCGCAACATCATGGCGCATGTGGGTCAACCGGGGGCGCGTGATGCGCTGGCGCTTCAGCGTTTTGCGCGGCATGCCAGCGAGCAAGCGCGGTTAGCGTTGCAAGCCTTGGGTTATTACCGCGCTGAGGTGCGTAGCGACATCAGCGGCGAAGGTGAACACGCCGTGTTGCAGCTCACGGTAGAGGCCGGGGAGCCGGTGCGGTTGCGTCAGGTAGAGATTCGGATTGAAGGAGAAGCCAGCACGTTAGCGGCTTTTCGCTTGCCGCACAGTGAACGTCTGCAACCGGGCGCTATTGTGCATCACGGCGCGTATGAAGACGCCAA
The DNA here is from genome assembly GCA_964493255.1 of uncultured Pseudomonas sp. GTDB lineage: Bacteria > Pseudomonadota > Gammaproteobacteria > Pseudomonadales > Pseudomonadaceae > Geopseudomonas. Next base: position 4,158 of record CAZBNX010000076.1, on the reverse strand, counting down.
ACAACTTATTTTGAATCAGGCGCTGCGCTTTGGTTTCTTTGATGGGCATTTTACGCAACAAACCCTCAGCATCGACCCTGCTGCGGGCGTGGCGGATATTCATCTGGTGTATGACAGTGGCGCGCGTTATCGGTTGGGCACGGTTGATTTCAAAGGCACGCATCCGTTTGAAGACGGGTTGCTGCAACGCATGGTGCCGTTTGCGCGCAATATCCCGTATGACGCAGACCGCTTGGCCGAGTTGAATCAGGCACTCACAAGCAGCGGTTATTTCCAAGATATTCGGCTGGATGCCAGCCGTGAGCAGGCGAATGGCACCACGTTACCGCTGAATGTCCGTGTGACTGCACGCGAGGCGCGCACGTTAGGCATGGGCGCAGGCGTTTCAACCGACGTGGGGCCGCGTGTGCGTGGCAGTTTTGAGCGGCATTGGTTGGGCACGGAAGGGCATCATTACGGCAGTAATTTTGAATTTTCTGCGCCGCGTCAGAGTGTGGAAAGCTGGTATGCCATCCCGCTAGACCCACCGCTCACGCATCGGGTGCGGTTTACGGCGGGTTATCAACAAGAGCAATTATTGGATACCGACAGCCGTCGTCTGAGTCTGGGCACGGAATGGCAGCGCGAACTAGAAAACCGCTGGACGCGGCAAATTTCGCTCCGTTGGGAGCAAGAAAACTACCAAATCGGCGCAGATGACGGCCAAAGCAGTCTGTTAATGCCGGGCATTCGTTTTAGCAAATTGGTCAGTGATAGCCGTATTGACCCCTCTCGTGGTTGGCGGGCAGAAATGGGGCTTTCTGGCGCACAGCGTACGGTTTTATCGGATGCCGATATTGTGCGGGCGTATGCCAGTGCGCGCCGTTTGGTCACGTTCGAGGGCGGGCATCGGTTACTGACGCGCGCCGAATTGGGCGGCATTCTCAGCAATGACTTTTCCGCTATTCCGCCTTCGTTGCGTTTTTTTGCGGGCGGAGACCAAAGCGTCCGGGGGTTTGATTACCAAACGCTGTCACCGCGCAATGCACAAAATGAGCGCATCGGCGCGCGTTATTTGATGGTCGGCAGCGTGGAATACCAATATCCCTTAGCTGAACGCTGGCGCTTGGCGACGTTTCTTGACCACGGCAACGCCTTTGACCGCACCAGCGATACGCTGATGACCGGCGTTGGTCTGGGTGTGCGGTGGGTTTCTCCGGTGGGGCCGTTGCGTTTGGATGTGGCGCGCGGTATCGCTGATGAGGGCGGCGGTTTTCGTCTGCATTTTTCGATGGGGCCTGAATTGTGAGTGTGTGGCGACGAATCACCCTTGGCGCGGGCGGCGTGCTGGCGTTGTGCCTTTTATTGTTGGGCGCAGTGTTAGCGGTTCCCGCGACAGAAACCGGCAGCCGTTGGTTAGTGCAGCAGTTGCCCGGCGTACAGGTGGAGGGTTTTAAGGGGCGGTTATTGGGCGATGGCAGCGCCGAGCAACTGCATTTCAGCAGCCCGCAACTCACGTTGCATCTGCAACAACCGGCATGGGCGTGGCAGCCGCTTCAGCTTGTGCGCGGCGTGCTGGCGATTGAGCAACTGTCGATAGCGCACATTCAACTTTCAACCTCGCCCAATCCAGCGCCTGCGGTCGATACGGTTACACCGCCACCTGAAGAAAAAACGCTACCGCTGAACTTGCCGACGCTGCCGGTTTCGGTGTCGTTGCAGTTAGAAAAAGTGGCGCTCGGCGCGTTGCAGGTGAATCAGCAAACGGTGTGGCAAACGCTGCGCCTTGAACTCGCCTCGCTGGCGCTGAGTGAGCAATGGCCGTTGCATCTGCAAGCTCATGTAGAAGCGCCGGTGTCGGTATCCGCCGAGCCGCTCATCGTGGATATGCAGCTAGAAGGCGCGCTGGCGGAGCGGGTGAATCTGGACATTCGCAGCGCCGGTTATGTGGGCGCACACCTGACCGGCTGGCTTGAACCGTTACAGACGCATCTGCCGACGGCGCTTGAAATCACTGTGCATGACATACCGCCGTTGCCGCTTGGTGTGCCGCCCACGCTACGCCCGCAAACGGTTGCAATGACACTGGCGGGCAATCAGCACGAAGGGTACCGGCTGGCGCTCAACAGTGCGTTAGCGGGGCAAGGCGCGCCGGTGCCGCTGACGTTAGCGGCGCGGCTTTTTTTGCAGCGGGTGGAAGTGGAGCGGCTGGCGTTACAGGATGCGAAAGGCGCGGTCTTGGCGCTCACGGGGCGCGTTGCGTGGCAGGACGAACCAACGGCAGATTTTTCTCTTGAAAGTCAGGCGTTTGATTGGCAA
>CAZBNX010000076.1:0-1760 GCA_964493255.1 uncultured Pseudomonas sp. | reverse complement strand
CAGGTAGCGGTGCAGCTTCACGCGCAACAAATACGCAACGGCGTGCAGGTGTTGGGCAATGCAACCGCTGAAGCCAGCGGCACGCTCGAAAAACACCGTGTGATGCTGGCGCTAACGGGGGATGTGCTGCCGTTGCGTGTCGAGGTGGCGGGTGCACTGAATGCCAATGGCGATTGGCAAGGCCAGCTTGCACGCGCGCAAATTAGCGTTGCCAATCTGCCTTGGTCATTACAGAACATGGCGCAGATACAGCGGCGCGCTGACGGACGTGTCACGTTATCGGCGCATTGTTGGCAATCGGAAGAAGCGCGTTTGTGTGCCGAAAATCAGCGCTTGCTACCTGAGCCACAATTACGCTGGCAGTTACAGCATTTCGCGCTGAATCGCTTGGCGGCGCAATTACTGCCTGATGTGGCGTTACAAGGTCAACTTAATGCTGAAATTAACCTCGACCTTCCCGCCAGTGGCCCGCGCGGTAACGTGCGACTGGACGCGGGGCAGGGGCAATTACGTTTGCGGCAAGCCACGGGGGATTGGGTCGAGATTCCATACCAATCGCTCTACCTCGACAGTCGTTTGCAGCCGCGCCGCATTGATAACCGCCTCAGTATTGCCGGGCCGCAGTTAGGTGCGGTTACGCTCACGGCGGGGCTTGACCCGCGTTCTAGCAAGCGCACGTTAGACGGCACATTCACTATTAACGCGCTGGATGTGGCGTTATTGCGGCCTTTTTTGCCGCAGGCCGAGCGTTTGACCGGGCATCTGGAGGGCAGCGGGCAATTTAGCGGCACCTTGAGCGCGCCATTGGTTCATGGTCGGTTAGCGGTGCGCGATGTGCAGTTATCCGGTACGGAATTGCCGTTAGAGCTGGCGCCGTTCAACGCGACGCTATGGTTAAACGGTGAAACGGCGCGTCTTGACGGGCAATGGCGTAGCGGTGCGGCGGGCAACGGAACATTAGCGGGAGAAGTGCGCTGGTTGCCGACGCTGGCGGTGGCGATGCAGATTCAGGGGCATCGTTTACCGGCGGGCATTGAGCCTTATTTGAATGTGGAAGTTGAGCCTGATTTGAAATTGTCGTTAAAAAACAACGCTTTTTCTTTAGGGGGAACGATTGCCATTCCGCGCGGAAAAATCGAAGTGCCGCAACTTCCTGAGCAAACGGTTCGCGTTTCAGAAGATGCGCGCATTGTGGGCGCTACCGAACCACCCGCGCCGCGCCCTTTGCCGCTGGGCATGGATATTCAATTAGTCTTTGGCGCTGACCGCTTGCAGTTCTCGGGGTTTGGTTTACAGGCCAATGTACGCGGGGATTTGCACCTACGCGAAAACCTCGATAGCCGAGGCACGCTCACCTTAGAAGAAGGGCGTTATCGTTCGTATGGACAAAATTTAACGCTGCGCCGCGCGCGTTTAGTGTTTGCGGGGCCGGTGAGTCAACCGCTGTTAGATATTGAAGCCATTCGCACGGTGGACAGTGTGACGGCGGGGATACGTTTATCAGGGCGCAGTGATGCGCCGCTGACCGAAGTGTTTGCCGAACCCAGCATGAGCCAAGAACAGGCGCTGTCTTATTTAGTGTTAGGGCGTCCGTTAGGCGGCAACCAAGGCGACCAAAATCGTCTGAGCCAAGCGGCTTTGGCGCTGGGTTTGGCAGGCGGTGCGCCGGTAGCGCGTGGTTTGGCAGAACGCTTAGGAATCAATGACTTCCAACTAGAAAGCGAAGGCTCCGGCCAAGCAACCAGCATGGTAGCGAGCGG
>CAZBNX010000075.1:4991-6983 GCA_964493255.1 uncultured Pseudomonas sp. | reverse complement strand
CCATCAGGAACAGAATGACCGGCCAGCCCACGAGGAAGCCGATGGAGTAAATCAGCCCGTCATAGCCTTTCATGTACACCAGAGAGGAAATTCCGAGGAACGACGCCGCAGACATGTAGTCGCCCGCAATCGCCAAACCGTTCTGGAAGCCCGTGATGCCACCGCCAGCGGTGTAATAGTCTTCGGTAGAGGTGTTTTGTTTAGCGGCCCACTTGGTAATACCCATGGTCAAGACGACGAACGCCAAGAACATGATGATCGCGGTCCAGTTAGTCGCTTGCTTCTGGACTTCGCCAGTGAGCGCCTCGCCTGCAAACGCAGACGATGCAGCCATTAGGGCTGCGGCTGTGAGGAGGTGTTTAATCATTATTTTTGTGCCTCATCAATGATTTCTTGGGTGATGCGGTCGAACTCGCCATTAGCGCGTTGTACGTAAATACCCGTTAAAACGAAGCACAGGAAAATCAAACCGAGACCGACAGGCAGACCCAGAGTAATGACTGAACCTTCGCTGATTGGCGTACCCAGTAATTTAGGGTTAAACGCGATAACGAGGATGAACGAGTAATACGCGGCCAGCATCACAATGGACAGAGTCCACGCAAAAGAACCACGTTTTGCAACGAGGTCTTGAAAGCGCGGATCCGCGTAAACCTTCTCATAAACTTTATTATTGTTATCCATAGAAGTTTCTCTGTTGTGTCAGGGAATTCCCTATTGAAACTCGATTAACGGGGTTTCAAGTGCTGAAGTGCTTGCCGCTCCCAGCTACCTAATGCCTCGTTTTGAGTTCCCTATGGGGTTGCGTGGCTAATCTAAATTGAGCTGTCTTTAGCGCCAGACGACTTTAGTCTGGTTGTCTGGCGCTGCGCCGTTCGCGTGCTCCTTTGGAAGTAGGTCAAAACGTGTGGCGAGAGGCTTTTTTTGCGCGTTGCCAATGCCACAAGCGTTCGAACAATTCGTGAGGATTTCCAAGGCCCATCTGTTGTGCACGGCTGAACAAAATGAGGGCAATTTCAGCTGTCGCCAGAGCATCCGCAGCCGCGTGGTGACGCTGTGGAATGTCGATGCGAAAGTATTTAATCCAATGGTCTAATCCGCCCCGATTTACGAAGGCTTCCGGGTACAACATGGGCGCCAAGTCTGCAATATCAAAGAAGCGATGCTCCAGCTTATAACCCAATTCATCCTGTAGCGCGCGCGTTAACATGCGTTGGTCAAAGGGCGCATGAAAGGCCAGAAATACACAATCCCCCGCAAATTCCATAAAACTTAATAAGGCTTCAATAGGGGGCGTGCCGCTGGCTAATTCACTGGGTGCAATACCGTGAATTAATACGCTTTCGGTGACTTTTACTTTGCGTTGTAATGTGCATTCAAATTGTTGCGAGAAATCAACCGCACAATCTTCAATAACAACCGCACCAATAGATAAAACAATATCCCGCTCAATATTTAAGCCGCTGGTTTCGCAATCAACCACCACAAAGCGTTGTTCACGCAGTGTTTCAGTCAGCGATGAAGGCGGCTTTAACGCGGCCACTCGCGCGCGCTGCTCTTCGTCGAGAGAAAGCCCTAAGCGTTTGAATTGTGAGAGAAAAACGGATAAGGGATTCATAGCTGGTACCGCACAGAAAGACGAATTTGTAAACGCTGCGCTTGGCGGAATGATTCACGCAGAATGCGGCGGTCAAGCGCATTGAGTGTGTCCGGGTCAAGGCGATTGCTTAATGGTTGCCCTTCGCGCTCCTGATGTTGATGTTGCTGCATCCGCACCAATTGAATGAACAGATACGCTTCCTCATAGGCGGCAGCGTCTTTTTCGTCGATGTGGCCTTGTTCAGCCAGCGCGCGGAAGCGTTCTAGCGTGTTGCAGGCCGTAATTTTATTGGCTAATGCCAAAATGCGCGCGCCATCTACAAACGGCGTTAAGCCTTCGATTTTGAGGTCGAGGGTGTCTTTGTCTTTGCCTCGGCTGGCGACCACAAAATC
>CAZBNX010000075.1:0-4891 GCA_964493255.1 uncultured Pseudomonas sp. | reverse complement strand
GGTTTCGATGTCATTGGCCGAGCTAATCATCCGCGCCAAACGCACCAAATCCACCCGTTGCAGCGAGAACAAATCGCGCTCTGTAATCACGCCAATCAAGCGCCCCATTTCCACCACGCAAATATGCGCGATTTGGCGGCGCGTCATGCTTAACGCGGCGTCGAACGCGGTTGCTGTTGGGGGTAAATAGAAAGGTTTGTGCGTCATCACCTCATCAAGCGGCTGTTCTAAGTCGCCATTGCCGTGCGCAATCACGCGGCGCAAATCGCGCAGGGTAAAAATACCAATCGGGTAGCCGGTTTCGTTCACCATCACCAAGCTGCCGACGTTGTTTTCGTGCATTAAGCGCACGCTGTCGCGCAGGCTGATGCCGCTGTGGCAGGTGACGGGGTTGGGTGAAATCAGGATGCCTAAGCGCGTATCCAGCGAATACTGCGAGCCAAGTGTTTCGACCGCTTGCAGTTGCACTTGTTGATGCGCTTTGCCCAATAGGCTGCTCACACCGCGCAAGGCAAAATCACGAAATGCCTCGGATTCGCTGAAAATGAGCTTGAATGCGTTGCGATCCAGCAACAAACAGAAGCTATCTTCGTCGGCGACGTAATTAGTGCGCGTTGCGCGTTCGCCCACCATCGCAGCAATCGGGAAACACTCGCCGGGGGCGATTTCTTGTGTGGTTTCCATGCCTTCGCCGTTTAAGCGCGGACGTTGTCCCAGCACATGCCCTTGTTTGAGGATGTAAACGTAATCAACCGGGCCATTGGATGGCTGAACGATGCTGCTTCCGGCGGAATAAAAGCGCAAACGGCAATGCTCAACGAGCAGCGCAAGATGGCGAATTTCCATCTGATTAAAGGGGGCGTATTGCAGCAAAAACTGCATCGTGCCCTGAATGTTCTGCATGACGGCAGTTTTGCCAGCTTCGGCGAAAGCTTTGTTCATCCTGTGCGGTCTCCTTGGCGAGGGTCTTTAGGGGATTGTGCCGATTACCTCAGCATGACCCGTTGACGTAGCGCATGGCGCAGCGGTGCTGCACAGGGCGGATGGTCTCGCCAAAAAGCACAACGCGCCACACCCCAAAAGGTATAGCGCGCTGTGGTTGACGCCGCGCGAACAGCGTCAGGGAGCCTTGGGCGAATTACAGGCCGTTTTTAGCCTTGAACTCGCGGCGACGGCGGTGCAGCACTGGCTCGGTGTAACCGTTAGGCTGCTTGGTGCCTTCGATGCACAGCTCTAACGCCGCTTGGAAAGCGATGTTATCGGCGAAGTTGGGTGCCATTGGGCGATACAGCGGGTCGTTAGCGTTTTGACGGTCAACAACGGACGCCATGCGCTCGAAGGTTTCACGCACTTGCGCTTCAGAGCACACGCCATGACGCAGCCAGTTAGCGATGTGCTGGCTGGAAATACGCAGCGTGGCGCGGTCTTCCATCAGGCCCACGTCGTTGATGTCTGGCACTTTGGAGCAGCCAACGCCTTGGTCAATCCAGCGCACCACATAGCCGAGGATGCCCTGAACGTTGTTATCCAATTCGTTTTGGATTTCTTCCGCAGACCAGTTGGTGTTTTGCGCCAGTGGGATGCTGAGGATGTCGTCCAGAGAGGCGCGCTCACGGCTGGCCAGCTCTTGCTGACGCGCGAACACGTCAACTTTATGGTAGTGCAGCGCGTGCAGGGCTGCCGCCGTTGGGGACGGAACCCACGCGGTGTTAGCGCCCGCCATGGGGTGCATGATTTTTTGTTCCAGCATCGCGGACATCAGGTCAGGCATGGCCCACATGCCTTTGCCGATTTGCGCGCGGCCCGACAAGCCGGTCGCTAAACCGTTGTCTACGTTCCAGTTTTCGTAGGCTTTAATCCACGCGGCGTTTTTCATTTCGCCTTTACGAATCATCGCGCCTGCTTCCATCGAGGTGTGCAGCTCGTCGCCGGTGCGGTCGAGGAAACCGGTGTTGATGAACACCACACGCTCACGCGCGGCTTTGATGCACGCCTTGAGGTTGACGGTGGTGCGACGCTCTTCGTCCATGATGCCGACTTTCAGCGTGTTGCGGGTCATGCCCAGCGCGTCTTCGATGCGACCAAACAGCTCATTGGTGAAGGCCACTTCTTCTGGGCCGTGCATCTTAGGCTTCACAATGTAGACGGAGCCGGTGCGGGTGTTTTTGCGCGTGGTGTTGCCATTCAGGTTGTGCAGGGCAATCAGGCTGGTCACCAGACCGTCCATGATGCCTTCGGGCACTTCGAAACCTTCTTGGTCGATGATGGCATCGTTAGTCATCAAGTGACCGACATTACGCACGAACAGCAGCGAACGGCCATGCAGAGTCAGCGCGCTACCGTCAGCAGCGGTGTACTCGCGGTCGGCGTTCATGGTGCGGGTGAAGGTTTTGCCGCCCTTGGTCATTTCTTCGGCCAAGTCGCCTTTCATCAGACCGAGCCAGTTTTTGTAGGCAATGACTTTGTCAGCCGCATCAACCGCCGCCACAGAGTCTTCACAGTCCATGATGGTGGTCAGTGCCGCTTCCATCAGAACGTCTTTAACGCCAGCGGCGTCGTCTTTGCCAATCAGGTTGTTACGGTCGATTTGAATCTCAAAACGCAAGCCGTTGTGCTTGAGCAGAACCGCTTTAGGTGCGCTGGCTTCGCCTTGGAAACCAAGGAATTGCGCTTCGTCTTGCAGGCCGGTGCTGCCTTCAGCCAGTGAAACAACCAGCTTGCCATCAACGACAGCGTAGCCTGTTGCGGCACTGTGAGAAGCGCCCGCCAAAGGAGCCGCTTCGTCTAAGAAGGCGCGTGCAAACGCGATGACTTTAGCGCCGCGAGCAGGGTTGTAGCCGGTGCCTTTTTCAGCGCCATCGGCTTCAGAAATGGCGTCGGTGCCGTACAGCGCATCGTACAGAGAACCCCAACGGGCGTTAGCCGCGTTCAGGGCAAAGCGCGCATTCATGATAGGCACCACGAGTTGCGGGCCAGCCATGCGCGCGATTTCGTCATCGACGTTTTCGGTCGTAGCGTGGAAGTCTTCTGCTTCAGGCAGCAGATAGCCAATTTCTTGCAGGAAGGCTTTGTATGCCGCCGCGTCATGGCCTTGACCCGCGCGCGCACGGTGCCACTCGTCGATTTGTGCTTGCAGCGCATCACGCTTGGCCAACAGCGCGCGGTTTTTGGGCGCTAAATCGTGGATGACGGCATTGGCACCTTCCCAGAATTGCTCGGCGCTGACGCCGGTGCCTGGAATTGCTTCGTTAGTAACAAAGTCATAAAGGGCTTTGGCGACCTGAAGGCCACCCGCTTGAACGCGTTCAGTCATTGCTTGCCTCACTCTGTTTGGGAGCCGCAGCCAGCGCGGCTACCTGTCATGTAGTCCGAGTGGCCGGATACTACAGGAAGCCGTGAAACAACGGTACGCGGGCCGCCTTGGTTTCGACAAAAGTTTGCTCGCCGTCGCTCGTTTCAGCTCAAGCTGAGTGGCGCGGCATCCAGTGCGAAGCGTTGCACCGATAATTGCTGCAAGAATTTTTGCCAATAACCTGATTGATTAAACCAAGGAAATGCCTGCACAAAAGCAGGTTCTTGATAACGTGCAACTAACCATGCGTTGTAATGCAGTATTCGCAAGGCGCGCAGGCTCTCTAATAAAGATAATTCACTGTATGAAAAATCGTTAAATTCTTGATAGCCTTCAATTAATTCCGATAATTGCCGCCGTTGTTCATCACGTTCCCCCGAAAGCAATAACCATAGGTCTTGAAATGCAGGCCCCATGCGCGCATCATCAAAATCAACAAGGTGCAATCGGTTGTCGTGTATTAATAAATTTCCTATATGACAATCACCCTGTAAGCGAATCGGGTTGTAAGACGCTTCAAATTTTTCCTTAATGCGTGCCAGTAACTCCGTTGTAATGCGTTGAAATTGTTCTATTTCATGCGGTGTAAACGTCGCGTTATTTAATAGAAATTGACAGGCGTGTTCGCCGGTTTCTAAAAACGAGCGTGTTTCCCGATGTTGAAACGAGCGGCAGGCACCAACGGCGTGAATTTGTCCTAATAATTGTCCGGTGCGGTACAAAATATCGGGATTTTCTATTTCTGGCGTGCGTCCTCCGATGCGTGGAAACAGCGCAAAACGAAAGCCGCCGTATTCAAAAACGCTTTCCCCGTCACGCTGCAATGGCGGCACCACGGCAATTTCTCGCTCGGCCAATTCGTATAAAAAGCCGTGCTCTTCGCGGATGGCCTCATTTGTCCAGCGTTCGGGGCGATAAAATTTAGCAATCAGCGGCGCATCATCTTCAATACCGACCTGAAAAACACGGTTTTCGTAGCTATTGAGCGCATAAACGCGGGCATCACTCAAAAAGCCAAGGTGTTCAACAGCATTTAAAACAAGGTCCGGGGAGAGGGTTGCAAAGACGTTGGTCATGGCTGGCGCCCGTTACGAAAAGGGAGCCGCTATTCAACGCAATAATGCGTGAATACGCGACTATTTATTATCCGGCGCTGGTGTAAGAGGGCGTTAAAAAGTCGCCATGAATGCGGTTGCGGCCACAGGATTTGGCCTGATAAAGCAAGGCATCACAAGTACCTAACCACTCTTCTAATGATTGATTAGGATGCCATGCAGCGGCTCCGGCGCTGAGTGTTTGTTTGCCGCTGGGCAGTGTTTCAATATCGGCTAATGATATGCGAATACGTTCAGCTAAACCGAATGTCTCTTTTAGCGATGTGTTTGGGCAAATTAATAAAAATTCTTCGCCGCCCCAGCGTCCGAAAATATCGCTTTTACGGATTGAATGTTGCACCAGTGCGGCAAATGTGCGTAATACTTCGTCGCCTGCATTATGCCCAAAGCGGTCATTGACATTTTTAAAGTGGTCTAAATCAAA
>CAZBNX010000074.1:0-7209 GCA_964493255.1 uncultured Pseudomonas sp. | reverse complement strand
AACGCGGTCAAGTTCTTGTTGCGTCAGGGTATTTGGGCCGTCTTTGAGGTGTGCCCACTCCGCTGCAACGCGCTCGGCAAATACAGCCGGTGTCAGCGCCTTCACCAAAATTTTGATACGCGCTTTGTATTTGTTATCGCGGCGGCCATAGCGGTTGTAAACGCGCAAAATGGCTTCGAGATAAGTAATCAGATGCTGCCACGGTAAAAATTCATTGATGAAGCTACCGACGATGGGCGTGCGTCCTAAACCGCCGCCTACCAGTACACGGAAGCCTAATTCACCGGCGTCGTTACGCACCGGCTCTAAACCGATGTCGTGTACTTCGATGGCTGCGCGGTCAGCAGCGGAACCGTTGACGGCAATTTTGAATTTACGCGGCAAATGAGCAAATTCAGGGTGGAATGTTGCCCACTGACGAATGATTTCGCACCAAGGACGCGGGTCGATGATTTCATCAGCGGCAACGCCCGCAAACTGGTCGGTGGTGACGTTACGAATACAGTTGCCGCTGGTTTGAATCGCGTGCATCTGAACGCGGGCCAATTCGGCGAGCATATCGGGCACATCTTCCAGTTTTGGCCAGTTGTATTGCACGTTCTGGCGCGTGGAAATGTGCGCGTAGTTCTTGTCGTAATCGCGCGCGAGCTTGGCCAGCGTGCGTAATTGCGCCGAAGACAGCAACCCGTAAGGAACACACACGCGCAACATGGGCGCATGACGTTGCACATACAGGCCGTTTTGCAGACGCAGCGGGCGGTATTCTTCTTCGGTGAGTTGACCAGCAAGGTAGCGGGCAGTTTGGTCACGGAATTGTGCGACCCGTTCTTCAACGATGCGCTGATCGTATTCGTCGTATACGTACATGGCGTTAGAGTTCTCAGGCAATCAGCAAAGGGCGCGCGTGTGACGCGCCTGCGAATGCGCGGCACCATAACAGCCCGCCCTTATGCAATAAAGTGAATAATCACTATATGTAAATAATGAAAATAGATAGATGAGGCAGGTCAATGAAGGGCGTTAGCCGGTACGCCACTGAATTTCAGTGACACCCGCCGCATTCACCTTGAGCCAACGGTCGGCGTCTTCTTCACCGTGTTCCTCGCTCCATGTGCCCGGCGCACAACGCACCTCGACGCCTAATGCCGCGTAAGCCGCTTGCGCGCAGGCTAAATCGTCGGCCCACGGGGTTTGGTCGCTGTCGAGTACCAAGCAATTCCACTTGCCGACGGCGTTAGATAACCACGTCACGGGAATCTGACCGGCGCAGCATTTTTGGGTTTGGCCGCGCGTTTGCCATTCGCTGCACGCACCGAGGCTGTCGGTCAGCCATGCGGTGAGTGCAGGCAAATCAGCGTCTTTGAGGTAAATCTCAATATCAGGTTGCCGCATACCAATTTCTCCTTGGCGAAACGATGCAATTAAAGGCGTTCAATCCAGTCATACCGCGCCGACACAGTAACGGTTAGCGGTTCAGCCAAAATGCGCGCCCGTCGTTCAGCATTAACACGCCACCCGTGCGGCGTCATGGCCAGCAAATCACTGCGCGCTTCTAACTGGGTTAACGGAAGCTGAAAGGTGAGCGTTTCAGTGTGTGCCAGCCGCAAACCACTGGGCAGTGCATTGAGGTGCTTATCCTCTTGATAATCACGCACTTCGTCATATAAACGCTGGCGCAATTCGTAAAGATGCAAAGTAGCCGGACCAACACGCAGAACACCACCGCCGGGGATAAGCAGGCGCGTTGCTTCTACCCAATCAATCGGGCTGAAAACGCTGGCAATCAGCCCACATGAGGCTTCGGCCAAGGGAACGCGCGCCATGCTGGCCACCAACCAATGCACGTTAGGCGCTTGTTTGCTGGCGCGTTTGACGGCTTCGCGTGAAATATCCAGCGCGTAACCCTCGGCGTGCGGCAAGGCGTGCGCCAGTTGTGCGCTGTAATAGCCTTCGCCACAACCAATATCAATCCAACGATGAGGGGCCTGTTTCGCAGCTAATTCAGCCAATCGTTGCGCTAACGGGGCGTAATGGCCAGCCGCTAAAAAACGGCGGCGTGCGTCAACCATTGCGGCGTTATCGCCCGGGTCGAGGCTTTTTTTGTGCTGTACCGGCAGCAGGTTCAAATAACCTTGGCGCGCACGGTCGAAGTGATGGTGTTGGGCGCAATGTACGCCGCGCTCATCGCTGTACAGCGCTTGGCTGCAAAGAGGGCAAATCAACATGGATTAAGCCGCCAGCAGACGCACCAGCGTCTGGTAATAAATATCGGTGAGTAAATCGAGGTCACTGGCCAAAATGTGCTCGTCGATTTGGTGAATAGTGGCATTGATAGGGCCTAATTCGACTACTTGCGTGCCGAGTGTTGCAATAAAGCGCCCATCGGACGTACCGCCACTGGTGGAAGGCGTCGTTTCGCGCCCCGTTACTGCGCGGATGCTATCGGCCACGGCATTTAACAGCGCGCCCGGCTCAGTTAAAAACGGTAATCCAGACACCGACCATTCGATATCCCATTCAAAACCGTATTGATTCAAGAGCGCGGCGGTGCGTGTTTGCAGGCTTTCGACGGTGGATTCGGTAGAAAAACGGAAGTTAATCAGCGCAACTAATTCGCCCGGAATGACGTTGGTCGCGCCGGTGCCTGCGTTTAGGTTAGAAATTTGGAAACTGGTCGGCGGGAAAAATGCGTTGCCGTTATCCCACAGCTCACCCGCTAACGCCGCCAATGCCGGTGCGGCTAAGTGGATGGGGTTGCGCGCTAAATGCGGATATGCAACGTGGCCTTGCTGACCGCGCACCCGTAATTTGCCGTTAAGCGAGCCGCGCCGTCCGTTTTTCACCACGTCGCCGAGCAGTGTTGTGCTAGAGGGTTCACCCACAATGCACCAATCCAGTGGTTCTTGACGCGCGCGCAGGGTTTCAACCACATGCGTGGTGCCGTGGGTAGCGGGGCCTTCTTCGTCGCTGGTGATGAGGTAGGCAATCGCGCCGCTGTGGTTCGGGTAATCCGTCACAAATCGTTCAGTGGCGACGAGCATCGCGGCCAAGCTGCCTTTCATATCGGCGGCACCGCGCCCACGCAAAAAGCCTTTTTCGTCGATGAAAGCCTCAAAAGGCGGGTATTTCCATGCTGAAAGTGGGCCGGTGGGTACAACGTCAGTATGTCCGGCGAAGCAGAGTACGGGGCCTGTTGTTCCACGTCGCGCCCAAAAGTTTTCCACGCCGCCTGTATTCATGGGTTCGCAGTGAAAACCTAATGCGGCGAGGCGCTCCATCATCAATGCTTGACACCCTGCATCATCGGGGGTGACGGAGTGGCGGCGAATAAGCTCGCACGCTAATTCGAGTGTGGGTGAAAGGGCAGTCATGAGAACTCCAAAACACAAGATGTCGCGTAAAAATACAGCACTAGAAACGACAAAACGGCGGCTGTTCAGGCCACCGTTTTGCGTTTAGAGCGTTATCAATCGTTCTGGTCAGACGGCAGTGAAGAAATCATCGCCACAATGACGGCTGCTAAATACGGCAGCGATTGCACTAACAGCGTTGCAATCCAGAAGAATACATCCACACCGGGGAGCGGTTGCGTCAGCGGAATCAAAACAGCCGCCAGCCACAACAGCAGCATGATGGTCAGTTCTTCGCGCGCTTCGGCGATGGCTTTCAGTAAGCCGTGATTGCTCCGCATTTTGGGCGTGCGGAAGAAGGGAATGCCATCGGTGAAGAAGCCATACAGCACCGCTTTAGCGATGGTGTAAGACAGCGCCAAGCCGGTCATGGCGGCGTAGAAAGAGTCACGCATGTTGACGCCGACCGCTTTGCGGTAGAGGTACAACATTTTGCCCACTTTGAACGCGAACAAGGCCAAGGGTGGTAGGGCAAAAATCATCAGCGGCGGGTCAACGCGGTTGGGCACGATAATCATCGCGGCAGACCACAGCAGAGCGCCCACCGTGAAGAAAATGTTTAAACCATCGGCAATCCACGGCATCCAACCGGCCACGAAGTGATAACGCTGGCCGCGTGTCAGTTCGGTATCTTTGCCACGGAACAGGCTGGCGGTGTGGTGCTTCATAATTTGAATAGCACCATACGCCCAACGGAAACGCTGTTTCTTGAAGTCGATAAAGGTGTCGGGCATTAAGCCCTTGCCATAGCTTTGCTCGAAATAAGCGGCTGACATGCCTTTCTCGAACACGCGCAAGCCCAGCTCGGCATCTTCGGTGATACACCAATCGGCCCAGCGCAATTCGTCCATGACGGTGCGGCGAATCATGGTCATGGTGCCGTGCTGGATGATGGCGTCGCGGTCGTTGCGCGTCACCATGCCGATATGGAAGAAGCCTTTGTATTCGGCATAGCACAGTTTTTTGAACAGTGATTCGTGTTCGTCGCGGTAATCTTGCGGCGATTGAACCACCGCAATTTTTGCATCTGCGAAGTGCGGCACCATGTGTTTCAGCCAGTTAGGCTCAACACAATAATCCGAGTCGATAACCGCAATCACTTCAGCGCGTGGGTCGGTGCGTTCCAGCGCGTAGTTCAATGCGCCGCCTTTGAAACCAGCCAGCGGTGACTCATGGAAGAAGCGGAAGCGCGACCCCAACACCTCAGCGCAGTAATCGCGCACGGGTTCCCAGACGGCAGGGTCTTTGGTGTTGTTGTCGATGATGATGACTTCAAAGTCTGGGTAATCCAGCTTGGCCAGTGCATCAAGCGTTTGTTTCACCATCTCTGGCGGTTCGTTGTAGCAAGGCACATGCACAGACACGAACGGACGATATGCGTCATTGTCGGTAACGGGCGGGAATGGGCGCACACGTTGTTGTTTCCAAACGGTTTCTGCCAGTTCGTGCGCTTCGGTCATCAACACAATGATGACGCCAACGGCACCTAATGCCAGCAAAATTCCGATGGTGATGGTAAACCAGTTGCTGTATTGCTGGCTGTAATCGTAGGCAATCCAGACCAGCATGGTCGCGGCTAAAAATGCCACGATCGTCAAGAATGTGCGGCCACGCTGACGCAATGCACTGCCATCAATCAGCATCAGTGCTAAAGCAAGCAGTGCCAAAATACCCGAAGCACTGGCCAAAATGCGCCATTCGGGAATTTCTACCACGCTGCCCGCAAACGGAAATTTAGGCTGGCGATTCGCGTTGTAAACGCCCCAATACGCACCCACAGAACCTTCGTCGCCCATTTTCCACGGTTGGTCGAAGGCTTCAATGACGAAGTAGTTATAGCCCTTAGCGTTTAACTGATTGACCAAGGTACGCAAATAAATGGCTTGGTCTGCTTGGTTGGCTTCCGCGCCGCCGCGTGTACGGCCTTTGCTCGGCCAGCCCACTTCAGACAACAGCAGAGGCTTTTTCGGGAACATCTGCTTCAGGTCTTTGGCGCGGTCGAAGACGAATTTCACAGAATCTTCGCGTGGGATAAATTCCCAGTACGGCAGAATATGCGCGGCGATTAAATCGGCGTGTTTAGCCAGTTCGGGGTATTTTTCCCAGATATGCCACTGTTCAGCCGTGGTAACGGGTACTTTGAGTACCTTACGCACGCGGTCTAAGTAACCGATAAGTTGCTCAGGCGTCACCTCTTCACGGAATAAGGCTTCGTTACCGACGATGACGCGCACGACATTGCGCTCACGTTGAGCAATTTCAATGCCGCGCTGAATTTGCCATTCGTTGGCTTTTTCGTCGTTACTAATCCAAATACCCAAGGTAACGCGCATACCAAATTCGTTAGCAATGCGTGGGATTTCACCCAGCGTTCCATCGACGGAATAGGTACGCACGTTATCGGTTTGTGTGCTGAGTAGCTCTAAATCAGCGCGGATTTGCTCCTCGCTCGGATAGACTTTTCCTTGAGGGCTTTGATTAAGCCGGAAAGGTGAGTAGGAATAACCGGCGATTTGGTCGGGCCAATCTGGCGCGGTTAAGGGCTGGTTGAACCAAGCCCAAAGGCCGGTAAACAGTGAGGCCACGGCGACAACCATGACCAAATTGAGACCCAATTTGCGAGCTGACATGAGTTCTGGGTTCCGGAGGCAGGAACAGGGTAGTTAAGCGCGTCGGGTTGACGCGCGCGCATCGTACCTGTGGCCTTGGCGGCTGTACAGTTCGCTAAAATGCTAAGGGTGGTTTCTGTTGTCGTTATGAGAGAGCAAATCTGTGCAAATTGATGAACAGCGGTTTGGTGGCATAGCCCGTTTGTATGGGCTTCAAGGGGCTGAACGTCTGGCTGCCGCGCACCTTGCGGTGGTGGGCATTGGTGGTGTTGGAACGTGGGTCGCGGAGGCATTAGCCCGCAGCGGCGTGGGAGAAATTTCCCTGTTTGATTTGGATGATGTGTGTATTACCAACACCAATCGGCAAATTCATGCCCATAGCGGCAACATTGGGCGCGCCAAAGTCGAGGCGATGGCCGAGCGCATTGTGAGCATTAACCCCCATTGTCGTGTACACGCGGTGGCGGATTTTGTGACCCGCGAAACCATGAGCCAGTACATCACCCCCGATTTGGACGGCGTAGTTGATTGCATTGATAGCGTGGCCTCGAAAGCGGCGCTGATTGCGTGGTGTAAACGCCGCAAAATTCAAATCGTGACCACTGGCGGCGCAGGCGGTCAAATTGACCCCACGCAGGTGCAGGTCGCTGACCTCAACAAAACCTTTAATGACCCGCTGGCCGCTAAAGTGCGCTCGTTGTTACGGCGCGATTATCAATTTTCACGCACCCCCGGACGCACCTACAGCGTGCCCTGTGTGTTTTCGAGTGAACAGCTCCGCTACCCGAAACCGGATGGCAGCGTCTGTCAGGCGAAGGGCTTTGCGGGCGAAGGTGTGCGGCTGGATTGTGCCGGTGGATTGGGTGCCGTGATGATGGTCACGGCGACGTTTGGCATGACGGCGGCGGCGAAAATGATTGAAAAAATTGTCGCAGGGGCGCGCCGTCCGGCAGAGCGGATTAAGCCGATAACGCCTGAATCTGTTTAAGCACGGCATTCAGTCCATTTGTGCGTGAAGGCGACAGTTGGCGGCTCAAACCTAATTGCTGAAACCACTGCGCGACGTCGATTTGTGATAATTCCGCCGCCGTCGCACCGTTGACGCGCACCAATAACAAAGCCAGTAAACCGCGCAATAAACGCGCGTCGCTGCTGGCGCGAAAGTGTAAACACGGCTGAAGGCTGTCGTT
>CAZBNX010000073.1:0-7211 GCA_964493255.1 uncultured Pseudomonas sp. | reverse complement strand
TCCAGCACCATCGTCATGGGATGGCCGCCCACATCTTTCAGCAGCCCTTTTAGTAACTGACTATTGACGGTGGAAGAAATGGCATCAACGTCGGCCATTTGTTGCGGGTCTACGTTGACGACGCTGGCCACGCGGTCCACCACAAAACCCAGCGGCTGACCGTAATCAATCACGACGGCGCGTGTGGATTCATCGTGCGCGCGTTCAGGCACACCAAAAATCCGCGCCAGCGACACAATCGGCAGCACTTTGCCGCGCAAATTGGCCAATCCGTCCAGCACCTTGGGCGCCATGGGCACGCGCACCGCATCGGGTACGCGGATAATTTCTTTAACGGGTGCCATGTCCACCGCAAACACTTCATCGTTACAAATGAAGGTCACGAATTGGTGCGTAAGGCCATCGCTGCTAGGCTCTTCGGGCGTGTCATGCAGGGCTTGTGTGTTCATGCAATGCTCCTGTGGCGGTCAGATGACGCGCCTCAGGCGCTTTGCAGTTCGTCAGCCAAAGATGCAATTTCTTCGATGGCGGCGGCCAATTCTTCTGCGCCCTCGGATTGCTGGCGCGCCGCTGCTGCCGATTGCAGGGCTGCTTTTTCGGCGACTTGAGCGGTTGTCGAAATTTGCTCCACGCCTATTTTGACTTGCACCACGGCCATGGCCAGCTCGTTGGAGGCGGCTAAAATTTCGCCGGCGCTCTTCTCGACCTCTAGGATGTCCGCTTCGATGGCTAACAGGTTGTTGGTAGTGGCGCGCGCTTTTTCAACTTCGGAAGCAGCAGAGGCGACAATTTCTGTCAAATCGCGGCTCACGACGCCAATTTGGTCTTGCACGTTTTTCACTAAATCTTTGATTCGGTCAGCATTTTCGGCGGAATCTTGTGCCAAATTGCGAATGTCTGTGGCCACGACCACGAAGCCTTTACCGAACTCGCCCGCGCGCGCGGCTTCAATCGAACCGTTCACCGCCAGCATGTTGGTTTGGATGGAAACGGTGGTGATGGCATCGACAATTTTGTCGATGCGGCGAGAAACCAGCTCCAAATCCTTCACCTGACGCAATGAAGATTTAGTGGATTCGGCGGAGCTGGCGATACCGTTAATTAAGCTGTCTACGGAGGCTTTGTTCACCGACAACAGCTTTTTGATGGCTTCAACGCGCTCGCCCGCTGCGGTGGCGCGTGACAAGCCTATTTGCATTCCGCGTTCAAGCTGTGTGACGGCAGCGGCAGATTCTTCGCAACTGGCGGCCTGTACTTGTGCCGCGCGACGAATTTGCTCAATAGCGGTCGAGATTTGTACGCTGGAGCGGTTAATTTCTTGGATAGCGGAGCTAAGTTCTTCAGCAGCAGACGCGACTTCCTCGGCGCTTTTGGCGACGTCGGTGGAGTTGCGTAAATCATCGGCCAAGTCAGAGAGCGCCTTGGCGGCTTGCTCGCTTTCGGCCAAGGCTTGTGTTTGTTCGGCAACGGTTTTGGTGCTTTCTTCGGCGGCGGCGGATTGTTCTTCGGCAGCGGCAGCGATGTTCTCGGAACCTTTCAAGGCTTGCGCGGTAGCGACAGCGGACTGTGACGCACCAGCGGCAATTTCGGTAACGCCTTTAACGATTTCCACCACGTCAAAACGAATTTGTTCGAGTTGTTCGGTGATGGTGCGGCCATTCGCGGCCTCGCCTTCAATGGTTTGCGCGGAAGTGTTGATACCGTCGGCAATAATTTTGACTTCTGTTTGAATCTGCGCGACCAAATTTTGAATTTGCTGGGCGCTTTTTTCGGACGTTTCGGCCAGTGTCCGCACTTCGTCGGCGACGACGGCAAAACCTTTGCCATGTTGACCGGCGCGCGCGGCTTCAATGGCGGCGTTCAGGGCTAACAGATTGGTTTGGTCGGCGATACGCACCACGGCTTTCACGATGTCGCCGATGTTGGCGGCTTGTTTTTCCAGCTCGGCCACCATGTTGACCGAAGCCGCTTGACGCTGTGCCGCTGCCATCACGTTGGTGACGAGCGCATCAATGTTGTTATTGGTTGCGATAACCAGTGTTTGCGTGGCTTGCGCTTTAGTTTGGCTGTTTTCAGCATTTTGCTGCTGACGCAAAACCGCCGTTTCGATTTGCTTGAACGCGGCTAAGGATTCTTGCGCTGCGCCGGAGGCTTCTTCTGCACCGGCGGCAATTTGGTCGCTGGCGCGCTTCAATTCTTCGGAAGCGGCAGAGGCTTCGTTGATACCCGTGGAGAGTTGAGAGGCCGCCGCTGCAACACGTTCAGCCGCCTGTTGTTGCTTGGCCAGCGTGCGTGCGCGTTTACGCATGGCTTCGGCTTCACGCGCAGCGGCAGCGTTGGACTTGGTTTCACTGGCCGCAAGCGTTGTGCTGTCGTTGTTTTTTTAATCAGAGCCATTTCCTCCACAACAAAACTGAGGGTTATCAATGGCCCGATTGTTTACGTAGCCAAGGGTTTAAGCGGTAACTATGGGTGATGGGTATAAAAAATCGACTGCCATCATAGTGAAATGGAATATAAATCAGTGCTTTGTGGCCTATCAAGGGGCCGACTAAATGCACGCAATTTATTGACGCCATTTTATTGACTTTGGTCAGCATTGAGCAAATAAGTGTCTGAGCAAATCCGTCAATTACTGGACACGCTTTTAAACCCTTCCCTTTTCGCAAGGGAAGGGATGGCGTCTATATCTTTAGAATAAGTCCAGCGGTACCGGGGCGCGCTCACCGCCAAATTTATCTTGGAAGAAACCACCGTTATTGCTGTCAACGGGGTCGGGTTCTGAGGGCGGCATATCGGAGCGGAATAGCTCAAAGAATGCGCCGGGTGTGCTGGCGCTGGCTGTGCGGCCTGTCGCGGGGTCGATGCGGATGCGAAGAATCCCGCTAGGTTCGGGCGGCAAATGCGCGGGGCGGTCTTTGAGTGCAACGGCCATGTAATCCATCCAAATGGGCAGCGCCACTTCGCCACCAAACTCACCGCGCCCAAGGTTTTGTGGCTGGTCAAAACCGACCCACGCGGTTGCGACAAAATCACCGTTATAGCCCGAAAACCACGCATCTTTTTGGTCGTTGGTGGTGCCGGTTTTGCCTGCAAGGTCGGTGCGTTTCAGCGCCAAGGCTTTGCGCGCCGTACCGCGTGTGATGACGTCTTGCAGAATGCTGGTGGTGATATAGGCCGTGCGTGCATCCATCACCCGTTCAGCTTGAGGGGCATGGGTATCGCTGTTATTGGGGACGGTATTGGGGTTGGCTTTAAAGACTTCTTTGCCGTCGCGGTCGTCGATGCGCGCAATTAAATAGGGCTGCACTTTATAACCGCTGTTCGCAAATACGGTGTAACCCGTGGCTATTTCTAAAGGCGTTAAACCCGCAGAACCCAGCGCCATAGATAAACCTTGCGGTAAATCAGAGCGCGGCAAACTGAACACCCGTTCGCTGTAATCCAGCATGTAATTCACGCCGATGGCTTCCAACAAACGAATAGAAACCAAATTGCGCGACCGATACAGCGCCTCACGCAGCCGCAGCGGGCCTAAAAAGCTGCCATCCGAATTTTGTGGACGCCATATTTCGCCGGTGCCGGGATTAACGGCTTCATAAGGCCCATCGTCGAAAACGCTGGCAGCGGTGAAACCTTTCTCTAACGCAGCGCTGTAAACGAACGGTTTGAAGCTGGAACCCGGCTGTCGCTTGGCTTGCGCCGCGCGGTTGTAGTTGCTTTGCTCAAACGAGAACCCGCCCGTAAGTGCGCGAATAGCGCCGTTTTGTGGGTCAAGGGAAACCAAGGCACCCTGAATTTGCGGCATTTGTGAGAACTGCAAACGCCCATCAGCAGCGCGCAGCACACGAATCAAATCGCCGCGTGCCACCACGTCCGCCGGTCTTTTGGGCGCTGCGCCTAAGGTGCCGGGGCCGCGTAACGGTCTGGCCCAGCGCATCGTGGCCCAATTCACCGTTTCTTCTTGGCCGTTGCGGAGCAATACGCGAATGCCGTCCGGGTTGACGGTGGTCACGATAGCCGGTTCTAAATCGCCCAGCTTGCTTTGCTCGGCCAATTTGGTAATCCAAATTTCACGGCTGGCATTCGGGTATTTTGCTTCCGCGCCGCGCCAACCATGCCGCTGGTCATAATCCCGCAAGCCGTCACGCAGTGCGCGGTTAGCCGCTTCTTGGAGGTCGCTGCGAACGGTGGTGTAAACGCGATAACCCTCGGTATACGCCTCGTTGCCATAACGCGCGACCATTTCCGCGCGGGCCATTTCAGCAATGTACGGTGCTTCTAATTGCGGCAATACAGCCAGTTTGCTGCGTAATACTTCGACCGATTCGGCTTTAGCGGCAGCGTAGCGCGTGCCATCTATATGACCCAATTCCAACATGCGCGACAAAATCCAATCTCGCCGCACTTTGGCGCGCTCGGGATTAACAACAGGGTTATAGCGCGAAGGGGCTTTCGGTAATCCGGCAATCGTGGCCATTTGCCCGAGCGATAATTCGTTAATTGATTTGCCGTAATAAATTTGCGCCGCTGCTTCAATGCCATAAGCGCGGTTGCCTAAATAAATTTTGTTGATGTACAGCTCAAGAATTTGTTCTTTGGTGAGCGTGCGTTCAATTTGCAGCGCCAGCAAAATTTCATTGGCTTTGCGCGAAAAACTGCGCTCGCTGGATAAGAAGAAATTTTTGGCCACCTGCATGGTGATGGTGCTGCCGCCGGTGCGAATTTCTCCGCTACTGACCAATTCGCTGGCAGCGCGCAGCAAACTTTTTGGGTCAACGCCGGAATGGGTGGCAAAGCCATCATCTTCAGCCGCTAACAGCGCATTGATGAAATCGCGCGGGATTTGGTCATAACGCAACGGCGAGCGGCGCATTTCGCCAAATTCAGCCATTAATTGCCCGTCGGCGCTGTAAATCCGTAACGGCACCTGCATTTTGGTGTGGCGGAGCGTTTGGGTGTCCGGCAGGTTTGGGGTGAGATAAAGGTATGTCCCACTGAGCGCCAATAGCGGTACACAGAACACGGCAAGCACAAAAAGCAGCAGAAATTTCAGGATACGCATTGGTAGCAACGATAAGAGGGGCGGCAAATGCAGCGGGATTGATAGGTGGTTCACATTGTAACCACTTTCTCCCATGACGGAGGCGGGCGCTGACGTATCCTCGAAGGCCGAATGAATCGAGGGATGAACGGTGAAGCACTGGACGCTCATGCTCAAACGGGTGCGTCACGGCTGGCGGCGGCTGTGGACGCGCTCGCGTGTGTGGTGTGGCATTGAAATAACCGCAGAGGCGGTGCGCGTGGCGGTGGTGCAACGCAAAGGCCATGCGTGGCAACTGCGTGCCACCCTAACCGAATCCATTACGGATGACGCAGAAACGGCGTTAAGTCGTGTGATGGCTCGATTAGGAAAATCAGTGCATCACGCGGTGATGGCCTTGCCGACGGATGCGGTTATTCGCCTAACGCTGGACGTATCGGCGGAAATGTCTGAGGCGGAAGTGGCTTTGTGGGCGCGGCAGGAAGTGGCGCAGCGCACGGGGCTTGAGGGTGAGGCGTTAGCCATTGATTTTAAAAGAAAACCGCTGAACGCCGACCGCACGTTGCTCACGGTGGTGGCGGCGCGTCGGGAGCATGTTTCGGCGGTAGAAGCGCAGGCCGTGCGCGCCGGTTATCCATTGCGCGCGGTGGAAAGTGAATGGCACGCGCTGGAGCGTCTTTGCCGTTATTTGCCGCACCAAGGCGCAGCGGTTGGCCTGTTGGTGGTCACGGCGCAGCGTGTGGGTCTGTATGTTTTTCAGGCCGAACAGATGCAAACCTGTCGGGTCTTGCCCTGTGATTTCTCCCCCAACGCATCAGATGAGCAATGCAATGAAACGCTCATCCAGCACGCGCAACGTGCGTGGTCGTTTGTGTTGGCGGCGGGGTTTCAGCCGCACCAATTATGGTTAAGCGGCGAATATGCGGCGCTGCCGTTATTGGCAGAACAACTGACTGCACACTTCCACATCACCTGTCAGCGTGTGGTGTTGCCAGCCCTCCCGAACGGCGGCGAGCTGGCTTTTTTCACGGCGTTGGGCTTGGCTCTGTGGGGGTTGCCCGATGGCTGATTTCAACCTTTTGCCGTGGCGTGAGCGTCATCAACAGGTTTGCCAGCAACAACTGATGTTGGGTGTCGTGGTGGCGTGTGTGCTGGCGGCGTGCGTGATTTTCGGCGCTGAGCGCGTGTTTTCGCAGCGTCTTACCGTGCAGCACGCACAGCACGCGGAATGGCAAGCGCAACTCGCCGCACAAGCCCCCGCATTAGCAACGCTGCAAAAACGCCGCGCAGAACGTCAACAATTAGCGGCGCACTGGCAAACGCTGCAACCGCTCATCAGCACGCAAACGCTGCACCGCGCCTTTTTACGCAACCTTGCAACGCAGTTGCCGCCGGAGCTATCGCTCACCGGCGTCCAGCAGGAAGACCAAACACGCTGGTGGATAGAAGGAACCACGCCCACCGCTGCGGCGCTGACCGCATGGATACAGACCTTCAGCCGTCTCGCCAGCGTGCCGCCGCGTGTGCATTTGGAAGGTGTGCGCGCAGAGTCTGCAACACAGCGCCAGCATTTTCGGTTGTCGGTGCAGCTTGATGCGTCGGGAGCGCCCGCGCCATGAATGCGTTATGGGAGCGCATTGCGCCGGAGCGCTGGTCGTTGGGATGGCGTTGTGGCGTTGTACCCTTGGGGTGTGCGTTGTTGTTCAGTCTGTTGGGGTTGAGCTGGCGCGTTTTGCCTTTATATGCCGAATGGCAAGCCGGTACCGCTGAGTTACCGGCTTTGCAGCAGCGTTATCAAACGGCGTCAGTGCAATTAAAGCAACTCGTTGAATTATCAGCAGAAATAAAAGAACTTGAGCAGCAGCTCACCACACAAGGCGGCGCATTTTCGTTAGATGCCTTACCGCTGGAAGCCTTACAACGTGCGGCGCAAGTTCAAGGATTACAGGTGCATTCCGTGCGCTGGCTACCCCGTCAAACCGAGCACTGGCCTTTTTCGCAGACGCTGCATCTGCAAATCAGCGGCAGTTATGCCGGTTTTCTGCATTGGTTGCAGCATCTGGACGAGTGGCCGGGCTTGATAAGCGTACATGAGGTGCAGATTCGTCCGCGTGTTGAAGCGGGGTTGGATTTTTCGCTTCAGTTACGTTTCTACCAACCGCTGTTA
>CAZBNX010000072.1:1515-7389 GCA_964493255.1 uncultured Pseudomonas sp. | reverse complement strand
AAGCCCCCGCCAACTCTCATCAGCGGGGGCTTTTTTATCGGTTCAAACTGCGTTTAACGGCAATTAAACCTTGCTGCGCTCGTAACGCTTACGGTCGTTTTCGTTGAGGATTTTCTTCCGCAGACGAATGGATTTAGGCGTTACTTCAACCAATTCATCATCAGCGATAAATTCCAACGCTTGTTCCAGCGTGAACTTCAGGGCTGGGGTCAGTTGGATGGTTTCGTCTTTACCGGATGCACGCATGTTGTCCAGTTTTTTGGCCTTGGTTGGGTTGATAACCAAGTCATTGTCGCGGCTGTGGATGCCCGCGAGCTGGCCTTCGTACACGTCATCGCCCGGTGACAGGAACAGCTTGCCACGGTCTTGCAGGGTTTCCAGCGAGTAGGTCAGCGCAGTACCCATCGCCATAGAAACCAACACACCGTTTAAGCGGTTAGTCACTTCGCCCGCCTTGATAGGACCATAGTGGCTGAAGGTACTGGTCAGGATGCCGGTGCCAGAGGTCATGGTCAGGAAGTTGTTACGGAAACCAATCAGACCACGCGCCGGAATGGTGTATTCGAGACGAATACGGCCTTTGCCGTCAGGAATCATGTTGGTCAGGTCGCCTTTACGCAGGCCCATTTGCTCCATTACGGGGCCTTGGTGCTGTTCTTCGATGTCGATGGTGACGTTTTCGTAAGGCTCTTGTTTCTCGCCATTTTCGCCTTCGAGAATCACCACTTCAGGACGACCGACCGCCAGCTCGAAACCTTCACGACGCATGGTTTCAATCAGAACGGACAGGTGCAGCTCACCACGGCCTGACACTTTGAATTTTTCTGGGCTGTCGCCTTGCTCAACACGCAGCGCCACGTTGTGCAGCAGTTCTTTTTCCAGACGGTCTTTGATGTTACGGCTGGTAACGAACTTGCCTTCTTTACCGGCAAACGGTGAGTCGTTGACTTGGAACGTCATGCTCACGGTTGGCTGGTCAACGGTCAGCGGTGGCAGCGCTTCGACGTTTTGCTGGTCGCAAAGGGTGTCAGAAATGAACAGCTCTTCCATACCAGACACACAAACGATGTCACCGGCAGTCGCTTCTTCCACTTCAACACGCTGCAAACCGTGGTGACCCATGATTTTCAGCACGCGGCCATTGCGTTTTTTGCCGTCAGCGCCAATCGCCGTAACAGGCGTGTTGGACTTCACCTTGCCACGCGCGATACGGCCAATGCCGATCACGCCGAGGAAGCTGTTGTAATCCAACTGGGAAATTTGCATTTGGAACGGGCCTTCGGTGTCCACCTGCGGCGCGGGCACATAATCAATGACCGCTTGGAACAGGGCGTCCATGTTGTCGTCCATGTTTTCATGGTCGAGACCGGCAATGCCGTTCAGGGCGCTGGCGTACACAATCGGGAAATCTAATTGCTCGTCAGTGGCACCGAGGTTGTCGAACAGGTCGAAAATCTGGTCGATAACCCAATCAGGGCGCGCGCCCGGACGGTCAATTTTGTTCACCACAACAATCGGGCGCAGACCGGCTTTGAACGCTTTTTGCGTCACGAAACGGGTTTGTGGCATCGGGCCATCTTGGGCATCCACAACCAGCAACACTGAGTCCACCATCGACATCACGCGCTCTACTTCGCCGCCGAAGTCCGCGTGACCGGGGGTATCCACGATGTTGATGCGGTAACCGTTCCAACGGATAGCGGTGTTTTTCGCCAGAATGGTAATGCCGCGCTCTTTTTCTTGGTCGTTCGAGTCCATCACGCGCTCGTTTTCGGCTTCCTTACGGTCAAGGGTGCCGGAGAGCTTCAGCAGCTTGTCAACCAACGTGGTTTTGCCGTGGTCAACGTGGGCGATAATGGCGATGTTGCGGAGATTTTCGATCACTTGATGTTTTCTCGGTAGGTAAGTCAGAAACCGCCGACACACTGAACGCATCGGCTGGCAACGGGTGAAAATTATTGCGGGCGATAGACCCGCACATTGGCATGACCTTCATTCAATAAATGATGGGCATGCAGGCGGCTCATCACGCCACGGTCGCAATACAGCAAGTATTGGCGTGAAGCATCTAATTCAGTAAATCGTTGATTTATCGCGTAAAATGGCAATGCGTGTACGTCGATGCCGGGCAAATGCAGTGGATTATCTTCCACCTCATTGGGGTGACGAATATCCAGCACAATCTGCCCAGACAGCACCTCGTGCACTTCTTCAACGGGCACATCTTTGCCCAGTTCTTCAATCACGCGGTCTATCGTGACACGCCGCGCACGCGCCAGCGCACGCTCCAACACCGCTTCACTGAGCTGGCGTTCTTCATATTCTGCGCGCATCAATTTAGCGCGCGTGCTCGGATTCACCGAAATAACGCCGCAATATTCCGGCATGTGGCGCGCAAATACGGCGGTGCCGATGTCGGTGGCGGTATCAATAATTTCTTGTTTATGCGTTGCCACTAACGGGCGAACCACTAACTTTTCAGTGGCTAAATCAATGACGCGCAAATTAGTGAGCGTTTGACTGGCCACCTGTGAAATGGCTTCCCCCGTGACGAGGGTATCAATATCTAATTCATCCGCGAGGCGGCTGGCGATTTTGAGCATGGTGCGCTTCAGCACCACGCCCATATAGCTATCGTCCACATTTTGCAGAATTTCGCTGACAACTTCTTCAAACGGGACGCTAATAAACAGCACTCGGTGCGAGCTGCTGTATTTCTTCCACAAATAATGCGCGACTTCCATCACGCCTAATTCATGCGCGCGACCACCCAAATTGAAGAAGCAGAAGTGACTGAGCAAGCCTCGGCGCATCATTTGATAAGCGGCCACGCTGGAATCAAAGCCGCCCGACATGAGTACCAACGACTGTTCCAACGCGCCGAGCGGATAACCGCCCATGCCTTCGTGTCGGTTGCCAACAATGAACAGGCGTTCACCGCGCAGCTCAATACGAACCTCAATATCAGGATTTTTAAGGTCGATACCTGCCGCGCCGCATTCACGACGCAAGCGACTGCCCACATAAGTGGCCAAATCAACCGACGAAAAATCATGCTTACCCACACGCCGACAGCGCACGGCAAAGGTTTTTCCCGGCAGAATCGCACCGTAATAGTGCAAACATTGCGCGTAAACATCATCAAAGCTGGTAAAACGCGATTCGTTGACTTCAACACTGTTTGCAATGCCCGGAATGCAGCGCAATCGTTCACGCAGTTGCGCTAACGCGCGCTCATTAGCGGGCTGGATGTTGATGTCCACGTTATCCCATTCGCCTTCAACCTTGAGTGCGGGGTCTAAATCTTTTAACACCGCACGCAAATTTTTTCCTAACTGACGAATAAACTGCTTGCGTACCGGACGGCTTTTTATCGCAATCTCGGCAAAGGGTTTGACAATAATTTTCATGCAGAAAGAGCACAGTGCGGCGGGCGGGAAGGGGCGCAGAGTATAGCCGAAACTGCGCGTATCTTCGGCCTCTCGCAAAGCAAGAGATGCGACAAATTGCAATGCACCAAAATATTACCCTTTCAATACTTGCAAGCTCGGCTGCGGTGCATAATGCTTCCCGCCCTGCGCGAATGTGGTCAAAAAAGACCGATTCTGCATGGAGTGTGCACGTATCCGGTGCTGGCACACTAGTTGCTAGTCAAAACGTGACCATTTCGGCGGGCTATGTGCCCGGAGTAAACTGATTTACAGGGCACTACCGACGCCCAAAAAGCACACCTGGAGGAAAGCATGTCGAAAGCACTGCAACTGATCCAAGAACACAACGCAAAGTGGATTGACCTGCGTTTTACTGACCCGAAAGGCCGTCAGCACCACATCACCATGCCCGCTCGTGACGCCGACGATGACTTCTTTGAAGTTGGCAAAATGTTCGACGGCTCCTCCATCGAAGGCTGGAAAGGCATCGAAGCCTCCGACATGATTCTGCTGCCAGACGACAGCAGCGCCGTCATGGATCCGTTCACCGACGAGCCAACTCTGATTCTGGTGTGTGACGTTATCGAGCCTTCAACACTGCAAGGTTACGAGCGCGATCCACGCGCTATCGCCAAGCGCGCTGAGGAATACCTGAAGTCCACAGGTATCGGTGACACCGTATTTGCCGGTCCAGAGCCTGAGTTCTTCATCTTCGACTCTGTGAAATACAAGTCCGACATGTCTGGCTCCATGTTCAAGATTTTCTCTGAACAAGCCGCATGGAACAGCGACGCTGACGTCGATGGCGGCCAAGGCAACAACGGCCACCGTATCGCCGTAAAAGGCGGCTACCTGCCAACGCCTCCTTGCGACCCAGACCACGAAATCCGTGCCGCCATGTGCAACGCACTGGAAGAAATGGGTCAGGTTGTTGAAGTTCACCACCACGAAGTGGCGACTGCCGGTCAGAACGAAATCGGCACACGTTTCAACACCCTCGTAGCCAAAGCGGACGAAGTGCAGACGCTGAAATACTGCATCCAGAACGTAGCGCGCGCTTACGGCAAAACCGTTACCTTCATGCCTAAGCCTCTGTACGGCGACAACGGCTCAGGTATGCACGTTCACATGTCCATCGCTAAAGATGGCAAAAATACCTTCGCTGGCGAAGGTTATGCTGGCCTGTCTGATACTGCCCTGTACTTCATCGGCGGCATCATCAAACACGGTAAAGCACTGAACGCGCTGACCAACCCCTCTACCAACTCTTACAAGCGTTTGGTTCCTGGCTTCGAAGCACCTGTGATGCTGGCGTACTCCGCTCGCAACCGTTCCGCTTCTATCCGTATTCCTTACGTTGCCAGCCCACGCGGCCGCCGTATCGAAGCACGCTTCCCGGATCCTTCAGCTAACCCATACTTGGCGTTTGCTGCACTGCTGATGGCGGGTCTGGACGGTATCCAGAACAAAATCCATCCTGGCGATGCGGCTGACAAAAACCTGTATGACCTGCCTCCAGAAGAAGCGGCCAACATTCCTCAAGTGTGCGGCAGCCTGAAAGAAGCGCTGGAAGCGCTGGAAGCTGATCATGACTTCCTGCTGAAAGGTGGCGTGTTCACCAAAGATTTCCTCGACTCTTACATCGAGCTGAAATCCGCTGAAGAAATCAAAGTACGCACCTTCGTACACCCGCTGGAATACGATCTGTACTACAGCGTTTAATTGATTTTGGCGTCTGCCTAATCAAGAAAAGGCTCCCATACGGGGGCCTTTTTTATTGCAGCATTTTTTGCTCATACTCAAAACGCACAAAAATAGTGCTCTATAAATTCGACTGCACCATATCAGATCAAGAAAACACTCCTTTACAGCCACCCTCTCTCCCCACCTGCCACCTGTTGGGGCACGCCTAGGCAGTGGCGCGCTTTTTGCAGCCACCCTTGCACCTACTGGAGCGCACGCTAACTATGGCCTACGACTCATTGCAACGCCTGCTGCTAGACAACTTAACCACCGCCGTGGTGTTACTAAACGCCGAATTACGTTTGGAATACCTCAATCCTGCGGCCGAAATGCTGCTGGGTATTAGCGGCCAACGCTGTCTCGGGCAATTTATTAGCGAGATATTTAACGAAGTTCCCGACGGCTTGCCCGCGTTCCGTCATGCCGTTGCGTGCGGTCATCCATTCACACGCCGCGAGGCCCAACTGTTTGGTATTGGGCAACCACCACTCACGGTTGATTACACCGCCACGCCGATGGTGGGCCTCAATAACACCTTATTATTGTTAGAGTTACATCCAAGAGACCGGCTATTACGCATCACAAAAGAAGAAGCACAAATTGCCAAACATGAAACCACGCGCATGTTAGTTCGCAATTTGGCGCATGAAATTAAAAACCCATTAGGCGGTATTCGGGGCGCGGCGCAGTTATTAGCGCG
>CAZBNX010000072.1:0-1415 GCA_964493255.1 uncultured Pseudomonas sp. | reverse complement strand
ATTCAAGCCGTGCTCAATATCGTGCGTAATGCCATGCAAGCACTCACAGCGCGCAAGCCACCCTGCGACCCGGGGCGCATCACGCTACGCACCCGCGCGTTACGCCAATTCACGATTGGGCAGCTCCGGCATCGTCTTGCCTGTCGTGTGGAAATTATTGATAACGGTCCCGGCATTCAACCCGCCATCCAAGACACCCTTTTTTATCCGATGGTCAGTGGCCGAGCCGACGGCACTGGCTTAGGTCTGGCTATAGCGCAGAACATCCTGCATCAGCATCAAGGGCTGATTGAGTGTGACAGCCGCCCCGGAAGGACGGTTTTTTCACTGTTTCTGCCGCTTGAACAAGGAGCATCCACCCCATGAATCGCCCAGAAATCGTATGGATTGTTGATGATGACCGCTCAATTCGTTGGGTTTTAGAACGCGCGTTACAGCAAGCGGGCATCCCCTGCCAAAGCTTCGACAGCGCCGACAGCGTGTTAAATCGTCTTAGTTTTGAACAACCTAGCGTCATTCTTTCTGATATTCGGATGCCGGGTGCCAGCGGTCTTGATTTGCTGGCGCGCATTCGAGAACTGAATCCGCGCTTGCCGGTCATCATCATGACGGCACATTCCGACCTTGAAAGCGCCGTCGCGTCTTATCAAGGTGGCGCGTTTGAATATCTGCCCAAACCTTTCGATGTGGATGAGGCCGTTTCACTGGCCAAGCGCGCGCTACTGCACGCCCGCGAGCAGCAAGGCATGGCACCGCCGGAAGTGCAAGCCAAATCCCCCGAAATCATCGGTGAAGCAGCCGCCATGCAGGAGGTTTTTCGCGCCATCGGTCGCCTGAGCCACTCCAATATCACTGTGTTAATCAACGGTGAATCCGGCACCGGAAAAGAGCTGGTGGCACACGCGCTGCACCGCCACAGCCCGCGCGCGAATGCGTCTTTTATTGCGTTGAACATGGCCGCCATTCCCAAAGATTTGATGGAATCCGAGCTGTTCGGGCACGAAAAAGGCGCATTCACTGGCGCGACGGCCTTGCGTCGTGGTCGTTTTGAACAGGCCGATGGCGGCACGCTTTTTCTCGATGAAATTGGCGACATGCCCGCCGACACTCAAACTCGCTTGCTGCGCGTGTTAGCGGATGGCGAGTTTTACCGCGTTGGCGGTCACACGCCGGTTAAGGTGAATGTCCGCATCATCGCGGCCACACACCAAAACCTAGAAACGCTGGTGCGTGAAGGCAAATTCCGCGAAGACTTGTTCCATCGCCTGAATGTGATTCGCATTCATATCCCACGCCTCGCTGACCGCCGCGAAGACATTCCCGCACTGGCACGCCATTTTTTAGCCAAGGCGGCACAAGAGCTGTCGGTCGAATCCAAAACGCTCAAGCCACAAACCGCCGAATACCTGCAAGGT
>CAZBNX010000071.1:0-7416 GCA_964493255.1 uncultured Pseudomonas sp. | reverse complement strand
ACGCAGGCCCTTTATAAATAAAGCCAGAATAAATCTGCACCAAGCTGGCGCCCGCTGCGATTTTCTCCGCTGCATGCACGCCCTCAGTCACACCACCTGCCGCGATAATCGGCAAACGCCCCGCTAATTCACCGGCCAATACGCGCACCGTGTGCGTGCTTTTTTCGCGCACCGGCGCACCCGACAAGCCGCCCGCTTCGTTGCCATACGGCAAACCTTCCACGCCTTCGCGCCCCAAGGTGGTATTGGTGGCAATCACCGCATCCATTCCGGTTTCGAGCAGCGCACGCGCCACCATCACTGTTTCTTCATCCGTCATATCGGGCGCAATTTTAATGGCCAGCGGAACACGGCGGCCTTGTTGTTGCGTTAATTCATCTTGGCGAACACGCAACGCTTCTAATAATTGTTTTAATGAATCGCCAAATTGCAAACTGCGTAAGCCGGGTGTATTGGGAGAACTGACATTCACCGTGACATAACTGGCATGTGCATAGACTTTATCTAAACAAATAAGATAATCATCCACTGCGCGCTCAACCGGCGTATCAAAGTTCTTGCCGATATTAATGCCTAAAATACCGCGATAATTTGCGGCTTTTACGCGCTCAATTAAATAATCTACGCCGTGATTATTAAAACCCATGCGGTTAATAATTGCTGTGGCTTCTGGCAATCGAAATAAACGCGGCTTTGGATTGCCGGGTTGTGGGCGCGGCGTGATGGTACCAATCTCAATAAAACCAAATCCTAATTGTGCGAAACCGTCGATGGCATCGCCGTTTTTATCTAAACCGGCGGCCAAACCCACGGGATTCGGGAACTCCATGCCCATGACCTGCACCGGCAAGCGAGGTGCCGAACACAAGAGACGATTCAACCCCAAACGCCCCCCCGCGCCGATGAGGTCAATCGCCAGTTCGTGCGAAGTTTCAGGGGAAAATTTGAACATCAAGTCACGGGCAAAAGCGTACATGCGAGGAACACTCAGAAAGGAACAGTGGCGCGATTATAGCCCTGTGACGCTGCTTCGGCGTAGCGGCGCGCAGCGGTACCGCTTACTACAACAATAAAATGACGCCAACTATTTGACACGCACGTTTTTATTTACCTTTACGTTGTCAATAATAATTTCTGATTAAATAACCCCATTTAGGCTAAACTTAGGCACTAATTTACATCAGCACGACACATCACCGGCTCAAGCCACCGAGTAACGCGCCGATGTACATGGCCAGACGTAAATCCAGCAGCTAATAAGAAAAACGTCCTAACGGTATTTTCGTTGAAATACTTTTCAATGCGCCAAGGAGACCCTCCCATGATGCAATCCCTGTTGTCCCTACACTCTAAACGCAAACTGTCGCGCAAAATAGCGTTGCTGGTTATGGGGCCTTTAGCCGCCAGCTCGTTAGCTTTATTAGCCACCAGCGTATGGGATTTAGTCCGCGCCACAGACAATAAAATCAACGAAGAACACCGCATTATGCTGGATATGCGGCAAATGGCCATGCGCGAAGTTATTCAAGCGTCTTCATCTGCTATAAAACATATTTTGTCTAAAGGCACCGCGCTTACAGAAGACGACCGTAAAGAAGCGGCACGCATTTTACGCAATATCCGCTTCGAGAATAATAATTATGTATTCGCTATTGATGGTGCTGGAATTATGCGCGTGCATAACTCACCCAGCATTGAAGGCAAAAATGTTATTGATTTAAAAGATGAAGACGGCAAGTTCTTTATGCGTGACCTTATTGCAGCCAGCCACAAATCGGGCGGCGGCACGGTACTTTATTCGTGGAAAAATCCTAAAAATGGGCAGCCTGAAACTAAATACTCTTACGTTGTTTATATTCCAGAACTGGACTGGAGCGTCGGTGCAGGCGCTTACGTTACTGAAATTGATACATTAATGCTAAAAAGCCAAGCCGCCGCCGAAAGCGAATTACGCAGCGCACTTATTCGAAGTATTGGCATTGCGTTAGCTATGTTAGTCGGGTTTGGGATACTGGGTTTAACAATGGCGCGCCGTATGAGCAGTAACATCGAGCGCACTGCCAGCGCCATCGGCTCTATTTCCGAAGAACTTTCAAAAGGACACGGCGATTTTACCCAACGGATTCCCGTTGAAGGCAATGATGAAATTGCCAGCATGGCCGAACAACTCAACCAATTCCTAAGCCGCGTACAAGCCATGTTGTGCGAAATTCGCGGACGAATTAATTCCGTACAAGACTCAGCACAAGACATTTCGCATCACAGTGACGCACTGGCCGCGCGTACCGACCAAGCGGCGGCGGCCTTGCAACAAACCAGTGCTTCCATGGAAGAAATTACCGCGACCGTACAAAACAGCGCCAATTTCGCCGAAGAAGCGAACAAACTAGCAGCCGCAGCAGCCAAAGTGGCACGCTCCGGTGAAGTTTCAATGGGCATTGCTGAAAACACGATGGGCGACATTCTCTCTGCTTCGCAGAAAATCGCTGAAATTATCCAGATGATTGAGAATATTGCTTTCCAAACCAACATCCTTGCGCTGAACGCCTCGATTGAGGCCGCACGCGCAGGCGAACAGGGGCGCGGCTTCGCGGTGGTCGCGCAAGAAGTGCGCGTATTAGCCGAACGCTCTCGTGCCGCCTCTCAGGAAATTCGCACGCTGATTGAAGCCGCCAGCCAGCACATTGGCAGCGGTGAAACGGTGGTACGCGAAACGGCGCAAACAATGCGCGATATTGTGAGTCATATTCAGCGCGTTACAACGGCGGTGGGTGAAATTACCCAATCTTCTCGTGAGCAAAGCAGCGGTATTATGCAAGTGAATACCGCGATGGCTGAAATGGATACAATGACGCAACAAAACGCGCGCATGGTGCAAGAATTAGCCAGCTCTACCGCCGAGATGGATGAACACGCAGAGAACGTCAGTAAAATGTTAGCGAATTATCGCTTGGGTAACGACTCCACTGCATTTAATTCATCCAAAGGGCACACAAATTCCACACAGGATTTTTAATATAAAATAAATGCGTGCTCATGCAACTCAGCATGGGCACCGTTCCCAAAAGGAAATAACTATGCCTTGGTTCATGTGGCTACTGTTAGCAGTAGTGTTTGGCGGTGTTATCGGTAGCTTATTGATGCTGCGCGAAAGTGCAAAACGCCTACAACCTTCAGAAGAAGCATTAGCGCGCATGAAAGAACGCAATGCAGAATTGTCTGCACAAAAAAAGGAAGATGACTAATTACGAAACTTTAATTCAACAGCCGCGCCCTCTACGCGCGTACGCCAATCTTTTTCTTCTTCATTAACTTCTTTCCAGTCGCGCGTAATAAGGCGTGCGCCTAATTCAAAGTCTTTCGGTTCTGATGCGTCCGCTTTTAATAATACTGGAAATACGGGCGAGGAATTGGGCGCTATACTTTCCAGCTCTTTTCGACGCGAAGATAACGATAATCCATTTACCGTAGCACTAGGCAAGCTCAAATCTAACGTCTTTTTATATGCGGTGTCAGTATTCGTTACAGGCTTTTTCAATTTACGTTTTACAATAACTGCTTTCTCAGCCGCATCGGTAAGCTCAGTATTTATTACACCGCAAACACCTAAAACAAGCACTAATAAGCCATTTAAAGCCTTCATACTTTTAATTCCCGCACATAAAAAACCCGCTCAAAGAGCGGGTTTTACCGTTAATACGCCTGAAGTTACAGTGCTTTTTGCAACTCTGGCAGTATTTCGAACAAATCGCCTACTAAGCCATAATCGGCCACTTGGAAAATAGGCGCTTCCACGTCTTTGTTAATAGCCACAATGACTTTGGAATCTTTCATACCTGCCAAATGCTGAATAGCACCGGAGATACCCACCGCAATATAAAGCTGTGGCGCAACGATTTTACCTGTTTGACCCACTTGCAAATCGTTCGGCACAAAACCGGCATCCACCGCAGCACGCGAAGCGCCTACTGCTGCGCCGAGTTTATCGGCCAGCGGATACACCAATTTTTCAAAGTTTTCGCTGCTGGCCAGCGCGCGACCACCTGAAATAACGATGCGCGCAGAACCCAGCTCTGGGCGCTCGGATTGCGCCAACGCTTCGCTGACAAACGCTGAAATGCCAGCGTTTTGAGCGCCCGTAACGGCCTCAACAACCGCATTACCGCCGGTGGCAGCAACGGCTTCAAAGCCCGTTGTACGCACGGTAATGACTTTAACGGCGGCAGAAGATTGCACCGTCGCAATCGCGTTACCGGCATAAATGGGGCGCTTGAAGGTGTCGGCGCTGACAACGGCAACGATGTCCGAAATCGCATCCACATCTAATAGCGCCGCAACGCGCGGCAGCACGTTTTTGCCGGTCGTGGTTGCAGCGGCCAGCACATGACTGTAACCAGCGGCCAACGCCACCAACAACGGAGCGAGGTTTTCAGGCAACTGATGCGCCAGCGCTGCATCATCGGCAACCAGCACTTTAGCGACACCAGCAACCGCAGCCGCCGCTTCAGCCGCAGCGGCGCAGCCTGCACCGGCAACCAGCAGATGAATATCACCGCCGATTTGTTGCGCGGCAGCAACCGCGTTCAGGGTCGCCGTACCGAGCGCGGCATTGTTGTGATCGGCGAGAACCAAAATAGCCATCAGATCACCTTCGCTTCGTTTTTCAGTTTATCGACCAGCTCCGCGACAGAAGCCACTTTGATGCCTGCCTGACGAGTAGCGGGCGCTTCAACGCTTACGGTTTTTAAGCTAGAAGCCACCGACACACCCAGCGCATCTGGCGTGAGGGTTTCGAGTGGTTTTTTCTTAGCTTTCATGATGTTAGGCAGTGACGCATAACGCGGCTCATTCAAGCGCAAATCGGTAGTTACCACCGCTGGCAGGTTCAATGCCACCGTTTGCAAACCACCGTCGATTTCGCGGGTGACATTCAACGTATCGCCAGCCACTTCCACTTTAGAGGCGAAAGTACCTTGTGCGAAGCCCGTCAACGCCGCCAGCATTTGGCCGGTTTGATTGTTGTCGCTGTCGATGGCTTGTTTGCCCAGCAACACCATCTGCGGCTGCTCGCGGTCAACCACGGCTTTCAGCACTTTGGCAACGGCTAAAGAATTCAGCTCCTCAGCACACTCGACCAAAATGGCGCGGTCAGCACCCAACGCGAGGGCAGTACGCAACTGCTCTTGAGCCTGCGAAGGGCCCGCCGAGACGACTACGATTTCGCTGGCGATGCCCTGCTCTTTCAAGCGCACGGCTTCTTCAACAGCGATTTCGCAGAACGGGTTCATTGACATCTTGACGTTGGCCAAATCAACGCCGCTGTTGTCCGCTTTAACGCGAATCTTGACGTTGTAATCGACCACTCGTTTGACAGCTACCAGAATCTTCATGGATTCCCCGTGTTCTCCGGTGAGTTGATGAGGGTATCGCCAAGCCTTGCCTTGGCCGGATGACGTGTCAGTGACCCCAACACACAAGCATCCCTGACCCGCAAAAAAGCGCCGTATCTTGCCGACATCGCCCCAAGGGGTCAAGACGACAAACCTTTCACTCCGCCAACGCCACACCGTAAAATGGCACCACTTTGGCCCGTGCTTTAACACACAACCTTCATGGGCTTTCTCGGTTTGCCGCACACAGGCCGCCTAGCTGACCACAGCACGCCTCTTAACCCTGTGTTGCTCAACGCTTTTTTTCAATTAGGAGAGTATTTGTGGAACGCGAATGTATGGAATTCGACGTGGTTATCGTCGGGGCTGGCCCTGCGGGTTTGGCTGCCGCCTGCCGCTTAAAACAAAAAGCCAACGCCGCAGGCCAAGAGCTGAATGTGTGCGTGGTGGAAAAAGGTTCCGAGGTCGGCGCACACATTCTCTCCGGCGCTATTTTTGAGCCGCGCGCACTGGATGAACTGTTTCCCGATTGGAAAGAACTGGGTGCACCACTGCACACCCCCGTGAGCCGCGATGATATTTATTTGCTGAAAAATGCCGATGCAGGCACACGCATTCCTGATGCGCTGGTGCCTAAAACCATGCACAACAGCGGTAACTACATCATTTCCTTGGGAAATTTGTGCCGCTGGCTGGCCGAACAAGCAGAAGGCTTGGGCGTCGAAATTTACCCCGGCTTTGCGGCTCAAGAAGCCTTAATTGATGAAAACGGCATCGTGCGCGGCATCATCACGGGGGATATGGGCGTTGACCGTGAAGGCAATCCCAAAGGCGACCACGTTCCCGGCATGGAATTGCGCGCTAAATACACCCTCTTTGCCGAAGGCTGCCGAGGCCACATCGGCAAACAACTCATTCAACGCTACCAACTGGACGCCAACGCGGACCCACAGCATTACGGCATTGGTATCAAAGAGTTATGGGAAATTGACCCCGCCCGCCATGAAGCCGGTTTAGTGGTTCATACCGCTGGCTGGCCGCTCGACATTACCGGCACCGACGCCACCGGCGGCTCTTTCCTGTACCACTTGGAAAATAATCAGGTTGTGGTTGGCTTGATTGTGGACCTGTCTTACAGCAATCCGTACCTGTCGCCGTTCGATGAGTTCCAGCGTTACAAGCACCATCCGCTGATTAGCCAATACCTCGAAGGCGGCAAACGCATTGCCTACGGCGCGCGCGCTATCTGCAAAGGTGGCCTGAATTCATTGCCGAAAATGGTTTTCCCCGGCGGCGCGCTGATTGGCTGCGATGCGGGCACGCTGAATTTCGCCAAAATCAAAGGCAGCCACACCGCGATGAAATCCGGCATGTTGGCGGCTGATGCGATTGTCGAGGCGCTGAACGCCGGTCGTGAGGGCGGCGATGAGCTGAACAACTACGTCAGCGCCTTCGAAAATAGCTGGCTCTATGAAGAGCTGCACGGCAGCCGCAACTTTGGCGCGGCCATTCACAAATTCGGTACTTTCTGGGGCGGTGCTTTCAACTTCATCGACCAAAATGTGTTTGGCGGCAAACTGCCTTTCACGCTGCACGACACGCAACCCGATTACGCCTGTCTGAAACCCGCCGCGCAATCCCAGAAAATCGACTACCCGAAAGCCGATGGCAAATTGAGCTTCGATAAGCTGTCTTCTGTGTTTTTATCGAACACCAACCACGAAGAAGACCAGCCTTGCCACCTGAAACTCACCGACGCCAGCATCCCACTGAGCAAAAATTTGCCGCTCTACGATGAACCGGCACAGCGTTATTGTCCGGCGGGTGTGTATGAAGTGGTCAGCAATGACGACGGCAGCGCGCGCTTCCAAATCAACGCGCAAAACTGCGTTCATTGCAAAACCTGCGACATCAAAGACCCCGCGCAAAACATCACATGGGTAGCCCCTGAAGGCACCGGCGGCCCGAATTACCCCAATATGTAAGCGCGATGCACAAAAAAGGCTCCTTCAGGAGCCTTTTTCAC
>CAZBNX010000070.1:5531-7520 GCA_964493255.1 uncultured Pseudomonas sp. | reverse complement strand
TCTTCCACTGAAAAATGCGTGGAGTTGAGGTAAGGAATGTTCTCGCGACGGAACAAGGCTTCGACTTCACGCACTTCAAATTCACATTGCGCGTAGCTGGAATAACGGCTATTCGGTTTGCGTTCGTTGCGAATAGCCGCCAAGCGGTCAGGGTCGATGGTGAGGCCAAAAAGTTTATTGCGGTACGGCTTGAGCGAAGCTGGGAGCGTAAGCCGCTCCATATCGTCTTCAGTGAGCGGGAAATTCGCAGCACGAATGCCGTACTGCATCGCCATATACAAACACGTTGGCGTTTTTCCGCAGCGCGAAACGCCCACTAAAATTAAGTCAGCTTTGTTGTAATGGTGAGTGCGCGCGCCGTCGTCGTTAT
Source organism: uncultured Pseudomonas sp. (assembly GCA_964493255.1). Lineage (GTDB taxonomy): Bacteria > Pseudomonadota > Gammaproteobacteria > Pseudomonadales > Pseudomonadaceae > Geopseudomonas. Next base: position 7,150 of record CAZBNX010000070.1, on the reverse strand, counting down.
CCAGTGCAAAATGCACCGCGTCGATGCGTTCCATGTAGTTTCGGTGGTGGCCAATGGCGTGCGATTTGCCCACCGAATACGAAGAGCCAGACGCCAGTTCTTGCTCTAGCGGCGACAAAAATGTCGAGAAAATATCCACCATAAAGCCGTTACAGTGCGCCAATACTTCCCGAATTTCCCGATTAACGATGGTGTCGATGATGATGGGGCGCACGCCGTCCACCTCGGCAGCTAGGTTGATTTGCTGTACCATCGCCTCCGCTTTTTCTACCGTATCAATGTATGGCCGCGTCAGTTTGTGGAAGTTGATATTTTCAAACTGGGCAAGCAGGCTTTGGCCTAATGTTTCGGCGGTGATACCTGTTCCGTCCGAAATGAAAAAAGCAGTTCGTTTCATGATGGCAATCTGATACTCAGGGGGAAGACCTTCCCGGCCATCGTGACGAGTGTCGAGATGACCGCATGTTGAAGCGGCATTCTTGCTCATTTTTCCGGGTCCAGCCACAAGCCGGATGCCGGGTCGGCAAAGTAGTTTCTGCATTCATTTAGGGGAGAATTCACCTTGGCAGAGTACGTAGTGTCCCTAGATAAGCTCGGCGTCCATGATGTAGAGCACGTTGGGGGCAAAAATGCCTCCTTGGGCGAAATGATCAGCAATTTGGCGGGTGCCGGGGTTTCAGTTCCCGGTGGTTTCGCAACCACAGCCCAAGCCTACCGTGATTTCCTCGAACAAAGCGGTTTGAACGACCGCATCCATGCAGCACTGGATGCACTGGATGTCGATGATGTGAATGCGTTGGTGCGTACCGGCGCGGAAATCCGTCAGTGGGTTATGGATGCAGAGTTTCCAACCCAGTTAGATGCTGCCATTCGTACCGCTTTCGCGCAGATGTCAGGCGATAACCCCCATTTGGCGGTGGCCGTGCGTTCTTCGGCAACGGCTGAAGATTTGCCAGATGCCTCCTTTGCCGGTCAGCAAGAAACTTTCTTAAACATTCGTGGCGTGGATAACGTCATTCGTGCCGTTAAAGAAGTATTTGCTTCTTTATTCAATGACCGCGCGATTGCGTACCGTGTTCACCAAGGCTTTGACCACAAATTAGTGGCTTTGTCGGCGGGTGTTCAGCGCATGGTGCGTTCTGAAACGGGTACAGCGGGCGTGATGTTTACGCTTGATACGGAATCGGGTTTCCGTGATGTGGTGTTTATTACCGGCGCGTATGGTTTAGGTGAAACCGTGGTGCAAGGTGCGGTAAACCCCGATGAATTTTATGTCCATAAAGCCACGTTAGAAGCGGGGCGTCCGGCTATTTTGCGCCGTAATTTGGGCAGCAAAGCCATCAAAATGATTTACGGCGATGAAGCGCGTGCCGGTCGCTCCGTGAAAACGGTTGATGTTGAGCGTGCCGACCGTGCGCGTTTCTGCATTACCGATGAAGAAGTGAGCGAGCTGGCGCGTCAGGCGTTAATCATTGAAAAACACTATGGCCGCCCGATGGATATCGAGTGGGCCAAAGACGGCGATGACGGCCAGCTTTATATCGTGCAAGCGCGTCCCGAAACGGTGAAAAGCCGTACCGGTAACGTGATGGAGCGTTACCTGTTACGCGAAAAAGGCA
>CAZBNX010000070.1:0-5431 GCA_964493255.1 uncultured Pseudomonas sp. | reverse complement strand
GCGGTGGTCGGTTGCGGCAATGCCACGCACGTTCTGGGTGATGGTCAGTTGGTAACGGTTTCCTGTGCGGAAGGCGATACCGGCCTGATTTATGAAGGCGCACTGGATTTTGACGTTCGCCAAAACTCCGTTGATGCCATGCCAGAACTGCCGTTCAAAATTATGATGAACGTCGGCAACCCCGACCGCGCCTTTGATTTCGCGCAGTTGCCGAATGCGGGCGTGGGGCTGGCGCGTCTGGAATTCATCATTAACCGCATGATTGGCGTTCACCCGAAAGCTTTGCTCAACATCGACAGCTTGCCCGCTGATGTGCGCGACAGTGTTGAGAAGCGCATGGCCGGTTACGCCGACCCCGTTGGTTTCTATGTTGAAAAGTTGGTGGAAGGTATCAGTACGCTGGCAGCAGCGTTCTGGCCGAAGAAAGTCATCGTGCGGATGTCTGACTTCAAATCCAACGAATACGCCAATTTGATTGGTGGCAGCCTCTACGAACCCGAAGAAGAAAACCCCATGCTGGGCTTCCGGGGTGCGTCGCGTTATATCAGTGACAGCTTCCGCGATTGTTTTGAGCTGGAATGCCGCGCGATGCGTAAAGTCCGCGATGTTATGGGCTTTACCAACGTCGAAATCATGATTCCGTTTGTGCGTACAACGGGTGAGGCCGCGCAGGTGATTGACTTGCTGGCATCGCATGGGTTGCGTCGTGGCGAAAATGGTTTGCGCGTCATCATGATGTGCGAATTACCGTCTAATGCCTTGTTAGCGGAAGAGTTTTTAGAGCATTTCGATGGTTTCTCTATCGGCTCCAATGACTTGACTCAGCTCACGCTGGGCCTTGACCGTGACTCCGGCATCATCGCGCACCTGTTTGATGAGCGTAATCCGGCGGTGAAAAAGCTGCTGTCTTATGCCATTACCGCGTGCCGTGACGCCGGTAAATACATTGGTATCTGTGGCCAAGGCCCGTCAGACCATCCTGATTTGGCGCGTTGGTTGATGGAGCAGGGTATTGATAGCGTCTCGCTGAACCCTGACTCTGTTTTAGATACGTGGTTCTTCTTAGCGGAAGGCCGCCAGTAAGTGATTTGGCAGTTTCGTGCGCGGGGCTGCCAAATTTTCCCAACCTTGTAAGGAGTTACCCCATGCAATACGTTACCCCTGACCTATGTGATGCTTACCCCGATGTTCATGTGGTTGACCCCATGTTCAGCAACTTTGGTGGTCGCGATTCCTTCGGTGGCCAAATCGTCACCGTGAAGTGCTTCGAAGATAACTCCATCGTTAAAGAGCAAGTGGACCAAAACGGCACGGGTAAAGTGATGGTTGTTGATGGTGGTGGCTCCATGCGCCGTGCCCTGTTGGGAGACATGCTGGCCGAAAAAGCAGCCAAAAATGGCTGGGAAGGCATCATTGTTTATGGTTGTGTGCGTGATGTTGACGTGCTGGCGCAAACTGACCTTGGCATTCAAGCATTGGCCTCACACCCGATGAAAACCGATAAGCGCGGCATTGGTGATTTAAATGTCGTGGTGACGTTTGGCGGTGTGACATTCCGTCCGGGTGAATATGTGTATGCCGATAATAACGGCGTAATTGTTTCTCCCACTGAATTAAAAATGCCAGAATGATGAAGAAAGGCCGCCAATTTTGGCGGCTTTTTTAAGGGGGTTATGTGCGCGATTCCTTTGAATCTTCGTTAAAAGAGTTGTTTAACGAGCAGGAAAGTGGCGGTGTTGATAAATCGCGTCTTGATCGCGTATTAAAAACGGCTAATCGCCAAGTGGGTGCTGTTGATTTATTAGGATTATTAGGTTGCTGGTTTGAGGCGCTTATGTTGGCTTTACACAGTGGCACTACCCCTCGCACAGAAGTTGTTACCAAGCGTCTAAAGTCATCTGCTATAGCTAGTCATTCACGGGTGGAATAATTATGGAGTTTGATATCTGGACACAAAGCCTGCTCAGTGCCATGAGTACATTATGGAGCAAGCTGGCCGGATTTATTCCTAATTTATTAGGCGCGTTTTTAATTGCAGGTTTAGGCTTGCTGATTGCCAATATATTAAATGCGGTTGTTTCTAAGCTGCTGGCAAAATTAGGTGTTGACCGTTTATTAGCAGGCACGGGCCTGACTAAAATTTTAGAGCGCGGCGGCATTCGTTTACCTATTTCGGTTGTAGCGGGAAAAATTATTTATTGGTTTGTGCTGCTGGTGTTCTTGGTATCCGCAGCGGAATCGTTGGGCTTGCAGCGTGTTTCTGCAACGCTGGATTTATTTGCACTGTATTTGCCAAAAGTATTTGGTGCGGCGTTATTAATGTTGGCAGGTGTTTTATTGGCGCAGTTGGCCAGTACATTGGCACGCGGTGCCGCTGAAAGCATAGGTCTTTCTTATGCCGCGACGCTGGCGCGATTAGCGCAAATTACGGTGATTGTCATCAGCTTATCGGTAGCTGTTGGCCAGCTTGATATAAAAGCAGAATTATTTAATACCGTTATTGCAATTGTGGTGGGTTCTGTTGGCTTGGCGCTGGCGCTGGCGCTTGGTTTTGGAAGTCGAGAGGTAGCCGCGCAAATTATTGCGGGTATTTATTTGCGTGAATTATATGAGAATGGACAGCACATTGAATGTGCTGACGCCACAGGCTTAATTGCTGAAATAGGCACCGTCAAAACGATCATCGAAGATGAGCAAGGTAATTTAATTAGCATAAGCAACACAGTGTTGCTCTCGACTGCGGTAAAAAGCCGCTGAGTATGATGATGAATTATGACCCTCGTGCGCTAACAGATGAGGAGCTGGCACAACATGCACGCGAGGAGCTTTTTCATATTACGCGCGCCTATGAAGAATTAATGCGCCGTTACCAGCGCACATTATTTAATGTGTGCGCGCGTTATTTAGGCAATGACCGTGACGCGGACGACGTTTGCCAAGAAATCATGCTCAAAGTGCTGTATGGCTTAAAAAGTTTTGAAGGTAAATCACGATTCAAAACATGGTTATATAGCATTACCTATAATGAATGCGTGACACAGTATCGCAAGGATCGACGTAAGCGGCGTTTGTTGGATGCACTGAGTTTGGAACCAGAGGAAGAGGCATCAGAAGAACAAGCGCCTAAACTAGAAGAGCGTGGCGGATTAGACCGTTGGTTAGCGCATGTTGGACCAATAGATAGAGAGATTATGGTATTAAGGTTTGTCGCCGAATTAGAGTTTCAAGAAATTGCCGATATTATGCAGCTAGGTTTGAGTGCGACCAAGATGCGTTACAAGCGTGCGCTAGATAGGCTGCGTGAGAAATTTGCTACGGAACAATAGTTTTGACGGTTTAGCCGAATGGCTGATTGTGTTAATCTGACGACTGATGAAGCCGTCTTTTAAAAGCGGTTGGTTTTGTTACATACACACCCGAATCTGTGCGTTTAGCTGGAGATAAGTGGATGAAAAAGAGTTCTCTGAGTTTTGTCATTGGCGCTGTAGTGGCTGCGACCTCAATGGGTGCTTTTGCCCAAGGTCAAGGTGCGGTAGAGGCGGACGTTTTTGCTAAACGCTACTACACTGACAGCTCTCGTGATATCAGCAACGGTGATTTGTTGGGCGGTAGCGTTGGTTATTTTTTGACTAACGACATGTCTTTGAATCTGTCTCATGGCGTTTATAAGCGTCTGGATGCGGATGTTTCTGGCAAAGACATTGATGGCCATCTGACAGGCTTGGATGCTACCTATCACTTCGGTCTGCCCGGCGTGCGTAGCTTGCGTCCTTATGTGTCTCTGGGCGCTGCTCACCAGACGCTGGATAACACCAACAAGCGTGGTCAAGACCAAAGCACGCTGATGACAGCGGGCGCAGGTGTTAAATATTACGTTTCTGAAAATGTACTCGTTAAAGCAGGCATTGACGCCATGCACGGTCTCGATGACGACCAAAACGAATACATGGCTGGTATCGGTGTTGGCATGAACTTTGGCGGCAACAGTCGCCCAGCTCCTGCACCTGTTGCGGTAGCGCCGGTTAAGCCTGCTCCTGCGTATCAGCCAGCGCCTATTGCAGCGGCAGCTCCAGAAGCCGTCCGCGTTGAGCTGGACGTGAAGTTTGACTTCAACAAAGACAAAGTGAAGCCAGAAAGCTACGGTGACATCCGTAACTTGGCTGAGTTCATGAACCAATATCCACAAACCAAAACCGTTGTTGAAGGTCACACTGACTCCGTTGGTACTGACGCTTACAACCAAAAACTGTCCGAGCGTCGCGCTGCCGCTGTTCGTCAGGTACTGGTTGGCCAATACGGTGTGTCTGCTAACCGCGTAGGTTCAGTGGGTTACGGCGAATCCCGCCCTGTGGCTGATAACGCCACTGAATCTGGCCGCGCAGTAAACCGCCGCGTTGAAGCGGCTGTAGAAGCGCAAGTGAAGTAATTCGCTTCACAACAGTGCTTGCTGTGAAAAAGCCCGCTCAATGAGCGGGCTTTTTTGTGGGCGCTTAATAACTTTCTTCAGGGTTCTACCTTAGTTTGGTGCATCGCGTGGCATGATGTGGCATGTTCGGCACCATGCTGAGGCATTTTCTGATTCACTGGGCGTGCCTCGCGCGCTTGTGCCCTGCAAGGCTGCGGCACGAGTTTTGCCTGATAACCGCATCGTTCTGGCTCGCAGGAGGCCCGCCGTGTCGATTCATGTCGCACTGCATCACGTTACGCACTACCGTTACGACCGCCAGGTCAATCTTGGCCCGCAGATTATTCGTCTGCGACCCGCGCCGCACAGCCGTACTCGTATTCTTTCTTACGCGCTGAAGGTGCAGCCTGAAGGTCATTTCATCAACTGGCAGCAAGACCCGCAGGGTAATTATCTGGCGCGTCTGGTTTTCCCGGAAAAAACCACTGAATTTAAGGTCGAAGTGGATTTGGTCGCTGAAATGGCGGTCTTCAATCCGTTTGATTTCTTCCTTGAACCTTATGCCGAAACCATCCCATTCCAATACACAGAAGGCGAACGCCGTGAATTGGACCCCTATCTAGCCAAGCTGAAGGCCGAGCCGCACTTTGCTGAATATCTGGCCGGCATCGACCTCACGGAAACGCCAAGCGTTAATTTCTTGGTGGCGTTAAACCAGCGCCTTTCGCGTGACATTCGTTATCTCATTCGTTTAGAGCCCGGCGTACAAACGCCAGAAGAAACGCTCACCAAGGCATCGGGTTCGTGCCGTGATTCGGCGTGGCTGTTGGTGCAGTTGCTGCGCCATCTGGGTTTGGCGGCGCGCTTCGTTTCTGGTTATTTGATTCAGCTTACAGCGGATGTGAAATCGCTGGATGGCCCAAGCGGCACTGAAGTGGATTTCACCGATTTACATGCCTGGTGTGAAGTCTACTTGCCGGGTGCCGGTTGGATTGGCCTTGACCCGACTTCAGGTTTGTTTGCGGG
>CAZBNX010000069.1:4793-7565 GCA_964493255.1 uncultured Pseudomonas sp. | reverse complement strand
GCTGTACTCCATTGATTAATCACCAACCACCCACCGGGCCGCACATGAGCATGACACTCGCGTAAAAACTGACTGGATACATGCGCCGCCGCTGGGCCTTGGTCTGTGTACAAATCTAAGAAAACGACGTCCGCTGTTTGGCACGCCGACAGCATTTGCACCGCGTCGCCAATTCGTACCGTCATACGCGCATCGTGCGCCAGCCCCATAAAATTTTGCGCCAGCTCCACCACGGCGGGTCTTAATTCCACCGCTTCCATGTGCGCGTGCGGCCAGAGATATCGACACGCCATCGTTAGGCTGCCTGCTCCTAAACCTAGAAATAACAATCGCTTAGGTGCTTTTTCTGGCAATAAAGCACCTAACAACATGGCGCGCGTGTAATCGTATTCCAACCATGCAGGGTCTGCGATGAGCGTGCAGCTTTGCTCCACGGCATCATCACCAAACTCTAGAAAACGGTACGCGCCCACTTCTATCACACGCAAAACGCCCCACTCATCTTGCCGCTCGGCCAATAGCTGTTCATCACTCATTGTCGTTCTCCAGAAATGCAAAAGCCCGGAATAAACCGGGCTTTTGCTGCAACCACGTCGCTTAGACTTTGGCGCGGGATTTGTACTCGCCAGTACGGCTGTCGATTTCGATGTGGTCACCGATATCGCAGAATTCAGCCACTTTCAGCTCGTAACCGTTGTGCAGTTTGGCCACTTTCATCACTTTGCCAGAGGTATCACCGCGAACGGCTGGCTCGGTGTAAGCAATTTGACGAACGATAGTGGTTGGCAGTTCGATGGAAATCACGCGCTCGTTATAGAACACGGCTTCGCACACGTCTTGCATACCGTCTTCAACGAAGTTGAGCGTATCGCCGAGGTCTTCTTTTTCCACTTCGTAAGGGTTGAACTCGGTGTCCATGAAGACATACAGCGGATCCGCAAAGTAAGAGTAGGTCACTTCCTTGCGCTCAAGGATGACAGGCTCAAACTTGTCGTCTGCTTTGTAAACGGTTTCAGTCGCCTGACCGTTCAGCAGGTTTTTCAGCTTCATTTTGACCACGGCAGCGTTGCGGCCAGATTTGTTGAACTCAGCTTTCTGGATGACCCACGGCTCACCGTTGATCATGGCAACTTGACCGGCGCGGAACTCTTGAGCGGTTTTCATGCGAATTTCCGTTAAATAGGGAGGGGAAAAACAAGCGCGCTATTCTAGCGAAGCGGCATAAAATTGCACCATCCCCGCCGCGAGATCGCGCTGTTCCGCTAAATGATTGCACCAAGAGACAGCCTGTTGCTGCCATTCAGCCCGCAACACCTGCATGTTTTGCCACGCAGCAACCCACGCCGCCGGATTTACTTCTTCAGCATTCCACGCTAACCACAAAGCACGCACCGCCTGCGCCAGCGCCGGTGACGCATCAGCCACATAATGCGCCAAAAATGCGGCTAATTTATCGTGATGCGCGCCATCTTCCTGTTGATAGATGTGCCACACACAAGGCCGCGCCGCCCACTGAGCACGCACAAACGAATCTTCACCCCGCACAGCGTTAACATCGCAAACCCAGAGCAATTTGTCGTAATCATCTTGATTTACAAAGGGAATAATCTGCACGCACAACGCACCGCGCTGCACTTTTGCTCCTGTTATCAATGGATGACCAGCCCATCGCTCAACATCCGCTAACACACGCCCTTCAGGTACCAACACGCAAACAGGCTCCGACATTTCAGCCAACGCATCCAGCCACGCCACCACATTGGGCTGTTCATAGGCAAACAATGAAATCAGGGTTTCACCGCGCCATTCGACGCCTAACGAAGCCAGAAAATGGCGCTTTTGTTGGGCATCGCGCTGCAAAGCGTCACGGCGTTCAAAGAGCATTTTTTCTCGCAACAGACCGCCCGTCGCCACCGTGAAGCCGGGAAACCAGAAATATTTTTTTAAGCCCCCAGACTGCGGCGACAGCAAACCGTGACAGCCTTCCACCCACGATTCTGCGCTGAGATATTCCACGTTCAACCATAACGGAGGCCGCGCGCGCGCTTGCATGGCATCAACATACGCCGCAGGTAACGAGCACGCGAAGGCTTCCACCACAACATCAGCCGCTGCAACCCTTTCCCACGGAGAAGACCAACGGCACACCGTTACTCCTTCATGGATTTGCTGCGCGGCGTTGGCGCTGGCCGCTGGCCAAATACGCGAAAACGCGCCCACTTCATCCACCCAAAGGCGCACGGTTTGCCCGTGTTCTGTTGCGAGTTGGCGCGCCAATCGCCACGTCACACCAATATCGCCGTAATTATCAACAACACTACAAAAAATATCCCAAGATGCCATCGCGGTGACTCCACAACTAGACCAGTTGCGATAGTGACGGACTCAACGCCGTGCGCGATACTGCGCGCTCCTTTTCTAAACATTAAGACGTGGAACGTATATGTTCAAAGTCAATGAGTATTTTGATGGTGCGGTTAAGTCCATCGCGTTCAACATTAATAGCGAACAGCCTGCCACCGTTGGCGTGATGGCCGCCGGTGAGTACGAATTCGGTACAGCTAATGCCGAAATCATGCACGTGATTGCCGGTGAATTAGTGGTCTTACTGCCCGGTTCTGATACATGGCAAACTTTTGCTTCTGGCAGCGAATTTAACGTCCCTGCGAACAGCAAATTTCAGCTCAAAGTAGCGCGCGACACCGCTTACCTCTGCGAATACGTCTAAGCTGTTACTACGACGCGGCAGCTTTTCAAGGCTGGCCGCGTCTA
>CAZBNX010000069.1:2996-4693 GCA_964493255.1 uncultured Pseudomonas sp. | reverse complement strand
AACAGACCGCAACACCCAGCGCGTCCAAGGCGCTCACTATCGCTGCATTATCGTGCTGCACGAGTTGTACGGATAATCCGGGTATCTCACGGCGCATCGGGTAATGTTTACGCAGCGCATCAAACGCCTGACGACGGGCGCTTTCTTCGGGTAATTGCAAGGTACGCCGAAACGCGGCGTCATCGGTGCGTGGGTCATAGACGGCGCGACACACTTGCGCCAGCAACCACTCCAACGGCTGTCCGGGTAGCGCGCGCAACTGCATGGATTCCAACCAATTTGGTGGCAATAAGTCGGCTAATTGCACCGTTTCTGCCTGATTCCGCCACGCACAAAACGCCTGATAAATAAGCGCTGTGCCGCGTAATTTGCCATCCAAGCTATAACCTGCAATGTGCGGCGTCACTAAACGACAGTGCTTCGCCAGCGCAACATCCACCGCAGGCTCTCCTTCCCATACGTCTAAAACCACTGCTAAATCAGGATGATGCTCAAGGTGTGTGCGTAATGCCGCGTTATCAACGACAGCGCCTCGGCTGGCGTTAATCAACCAGCAACCTGCTTTTAATTGCGCCAAACGCGCGGCATCAAACAGATGATAGGTAGCCTCTGCGCCGGTTTTGGTCAGCGGGGTATGCAGGCTGATGACATCCGCACAGGCCAGAATTTCTTCCAAACTGACGAAATCGCCACCTTCACGCTGCTGACGCGGAGGGTCACACACCAATACCCGCAGTCCCAACCTTTTCAGGACAGTCACTAAACGGCTGCCCACCGCCCCTGCACCCACGACGCCAAACGTGCGCTCGACCAGTGTGCAACCCTGTATTTCCGCCAGCGCCAGCAGCGCACCCATCACATAATCCACCACACCGCGCGCGTTACAACCGGGCGCACTGGCCCATGAAATGCCGGTTTGCACCATAAATGCCGTGTCGAGGTGGTCGGTGCCAATAGTGCAAGTCCCCACAAAACGCACGGGGCTGCCTTCTAATAGGGCGGCATTGACGTTCGTCACCGAGCGCACCAGCAGCACGTCGGCGTCTGCAACGGCTTCTCGTGTGAACGCGCGCCCCGGCAAACGGCGAATCTCCCCAAATTCCGCGAAAAATTCATTTAATAAGGGAATGTTTTCATCCGCCAAAATACGCATTTTTAAGCCCTGTTAGGTGTGGAGTGGCACAATTCGCGCCCTATTTGACTTGTTATGAGTGTTTCATGTCCACGCCTGACGCTTCCACGCGACCTCGTTTACTTGCTGAAATCCGCCAATTACTGCATTTGGCGTTACCCATCATGGTGGCGCAATTAGCCAATACGGCGATGGGGTTCATTGATACGCTCATGGCCGGGCGATTCAGTGCGAATGATTTGGCAATTGTGGCGCTCGGCAGTTCGGTATGGATTCCCACCATGCTGCTCATGACCGGCACGCTGATGGTGGTACCGGCGCGCGTCGCGCGTTTGAAAGGTGCCGAAAATATGGCCGCGATTGGTCCGTTGGTGCGCCAATCCTTATGGTTGGGTGCGTTGCTTGGCCTATTGGCGGCGGCAGTCTTGCTGAATGCACATCACGCCTTGACGTGGTTAGCCGTTGATGCGGCGCTGATTCCGGGCACTGATGCTTATTTGCGTGCCATTGCGGCGGGTTTTCCGGCGTTGGCGCTTTATCAGGCGTTGCGTGGGTTTAGTGACGG
>CAZBNX010000069.1:0-2896 GCA_964493255.1 uncultured Pseudomonas sp. | reverse complement strand
CAAATTGCGCTCAACTTTTCTTCACTGATTTTCATGATTCCTTATTCGCTAGGCATGGCCGCCACCGTGCGCGTTGGACAAGCCTTAGGGCGACAGGCTCCCGAGGAAGCCGGTGTAGCAGCAAAAGCGGCGGTGACGTTGGCGCTGCTCAATGCGGGGTTATCCGCGCTGCTTATTTTTGGTTTTAGTGAACAGATTGCGCGCTTTTACAGCACCGACACTGCCGTTATTGCGCTGGCCAGCCAACTGCTTTTATACGCCGCACTGTTTCAATTTCCCGATGCCATCCAAGCCACAACCGCCGGAGCCTTGCGCGGCCATCAAGACACACACGCGATTATGCTCATCACGCTACTGGCGTATTGGGGCGTGGGATTGCCGATTGGGTATTGGCTCAGTGCGGGGTATTGGCCCGCATTGGGTTCGGGGCCTGCGGGCTTTTGGATTGGCTTAATTGTGGCGTTGAGCTGTGCGGCAGTGCTGCTTAGTGTGCGCTTGCAACGGCGCACACACCGCACTATTCCATGACTTTCGTCAGGATATTTTTTTGCGAATCCAGTAAAGATACGCGCCTTCTTCTTCGCAGCGGTCTACCAATTCATGCCCCAAAAATAGGCAGAATTTGGGAATGTCGCGCTGCGTTGAAGGGTCGGTGGCGATGACTTTCAACAATGCGCCTGCCGTTAGGTCGCGCACCTTGTTGTGCAGCAACATGACAGGCTCTGGACAGTGCAAGCCAGTGGCATCTAACACCGCATCATGGACATGGGACATAACACGTCTCCTTGAGTAAGTGCGCTAGATTCTCGCGCAAATGGCTGCTTTTTAGCAGCAATTGCCGTGCTTTAGCGCGCGTACCTCCGCAAATAGGGCGAAAGCTACCTGCGACACTTTGTCACATGCCCCGCACTTGACTTGTATCAACATCTTACAAACTCATTAGCCGCATTCTTTTCATGGTTTTTTCTGGTCAACGTCCATTAACCATGGAACACCCAATAATGAGCACAACACATCTCGAATCAGCCTATGACTATAAGGTGGTTCGTCAGTTCGCCGTGATGACGGTAATCTGGGGAATCGTGGGAATGTCACTTGGCGTTTTTATCGCCGCACAACTTGCTTGGCCGCAACTAAACTTCGACCTACCTTGGACGAGCTTTGGTCGCTTACGCCCGCTCCATACAAACGCGGTTATTTTTGCGTTTGGTGGTTGCGCGCTGTTTGCAACGTCGTACTACACCGTTCAACGTACTTGCCAAACCCGCCTGTTCGGTGGTCCTTTGGCCGCTTTCACCTTCTGGGGCTGGCAGCTCATCATCCTGTTGGCGGCCATTACGCTGCCGCTGGGTTTTACCTCTTCTAAAGAGTATGCCGAGCTGGAGTGGCCAATTGACATTCTGATTGCCATTGTTTGGGTGAGTTACGCGATTGTGTTTTTTGGCACCGTTATGAAGCGCCAAACTAAGCACATTTATGTGGGCAACTGGTTCTTTGGTGCATTTATTCTGGTGACGGCGATGCTGCACATCGTCAACAACATGGAAATGCCTGTCACCTTGACCAAATCGTACTCCCTGTATTCAGGTGCTACTGACGCCATGATTCAGTGGTGGTACGGCCACAACGCGGTCGGTTTCTTCCTGACCACCGGCTTCCTCGGCATGATGTATTACTTCGTTCCGAAACAAGCCGAGCGTCCTGTTTACTCTTACCGCCTGTCTATCGTTCACTTCTGGGCGTTAATTACCCTGTACATCTGGGCAGGCCCGCACCACTTGCACTACACCGCGCTGCCTGATTGGGCGCAGTCTCTGGGTATGGTGATGTCTGTGGTTCTGTTGGCTCCGTCTTGGGGTGGCATGATTAACGGCATGATGACCCTGTCCGGTGCGTGGCACAAACTGCGTAACGACCCTATCTTGCGCTTCTTGGTCGTTTCTCTGGCGTTCTACGGTATGTCTACCTTTGAAGGCCCGATGATGGCGATTAAAACCGTTAACGCCCTCTCCCACTACACTGACTGGACGATCGGCCACGTTCACGCCGGTGCGCTCGGCTGGGTAGCAATGGTCTCCATCGGCTCTCTGTACCACTTACTGCCTAAAGTGTTTGGCCGCAAAGAAATGCACAGCATCGGTCTGATTAACGCCCACTTCTGGCTGGCGACGATTGGTACCGTTCTGTACATCGCTTCTATGTGGGTCAACGGCATCACGCAAGGTTTGATGTGGCGCGCCGTCAACGAAGACGGCACCCTGACCTATTCCTTCGTTGAAGCCTTGGAAGCCAGCCACCCCGGCTTCGTTGTTCGTATGATTGGCGGTGCTTTCTTTGTTACCGGAATGCTGCTGATGGCTTACAACACTTGGCGTACTGTTCGTGTTGCGGAAGCAAACGAAATGACAGCCGCTGAGAAGTTTGTGGTTCAAGGAGCCCACTGATGAATAAGCACGAAATTGTTGAGAAAAATATTGGTCTGATGACCATCTTGATGATCATCGCGGTGAGCATCGGTGGCCTAGTACAAATCGTGCCCCTGTTTTTCCAAAAGGAAACCACAGAGCCTGTCGAAGGACTCAAACCTTACACCGCCCTGCAACTTGAAGGCCGCGACGTCTACATCAAAGAAGGCTGCGTGGGTTGTCACTCGCAAATGGTGCGCCCATTCCGCGCAGAGACAGAGCGTTACGGTCACTATTCTGTCGCCGGTGAAAGCGTGTGGGATCACCCCTTCCTGTGGGGTTCTAAGCGTACTGGCCCAGACTTGGCGCGTGTTGGTGGTCGTTACTCTGACGATTGGCACCGCGCGCACCTCTACAACCCACGCAACGTAGTGCCGGAATCGAAGATGCCGTCCTACCCATGGTTGGTTGAGAACAAGCTGGATGGCCAA
>CAZBNX010000068.1:4876-7567 GCA_964493255.1 uncultured Pseudomonas sp. | reverse complement strand
AGTCGGTTAGAATACCGGCCTGTCACGCCGGGGGTCGCGGGTTCGAGTCCCGTCCACTGCGCCATTTTAGAAAGACCTGTCCTAGTCAGGGTGCATAGCACAACATTAGGCCGACGCAGCGGTAGTTCAGTCGGTTAGAATACCGGCCTGTCACGCCGGGGGTCGCGGGTTCGAGTCCCGTCCGCTGCGCCAAATTAGAAAACCCGCTAGATTTATCTAGCGGGTTTTTACATTTTGTAGTATTCATTTTCTCGTCATCTGCATAATTTAAGCTGACACTCACTCACACGATCATCTGAGTGACGTGCAACAATAAGAGGACAGAACTATGAATGACTATCAGGAAGAACTGCTGGATTTGCTAGAAGCCGAGCGCGACAGCGTTGATCCAACAGACGACGCCACCGAACTGTAACCGTATTACCTCATTCTCTAATCCGGCTCACTGCGACAACAGTGAGCCGGATTTTCATGTGCGCCCCGAAAATGTTTTCGCTCAAACCTAATCCCGTACCTGTTTTGCAGCCAGCACCTTGGCCCTCGCTCAATCAATACGGGGTGCAATTAGCGGTTTTGCGTCTGGATCAGGTAGATCCGCTTTTAAGCGGTAACAAATGGTACAAGCTGCAACCTTTTTTGCAGGCTGTGCAGCAAGGTCGTGCTTTGGGGCTTATCAGTTTGGGCGGCGCGCATTCCAACCACCTTCACGCATTAGCAGCGGCTGGAAAACGCTACCACTTTCCTACCGTGGGGCTGCTACGCGGTCACGCGCAATACACGCCCACGGTGCACGATTTACGCTCTTGCGGCATGTCGCTGCATTGGTTGGGGTATGCCGGTTATCGTGAGCGTCATTTGCAAGCGTTTTGGCAACCTTGGCAGGCGCAATACCCTGGTTTTCTTGCCCTTCCAGAAGGCGGCGCAAGCCTAGATGCCGCAAAAGCCTGTGCATCTATTGTGCAACGGCTTCCGTCGCAGTTGCCGCTGAATTGGTCAGATTATGACCAGCTATGGATTGCGGCGGGCACGGGGACTACGTTGGCGGGATTCATTCTAGGTGAAGCGGGGCGGCATCCAGTGGTGGGCGCGCTGGCGGTTCCGCCCAATCATGGCACGCTGGAAACTGTGCAACAGTTATTGGCTGAGGCCGGTTGTGTCAGCGCCGCTTGGCATTGCGTGGATGCCAGTTTAGGCGCTTTTGCGCGTATTGATGTCGAACTGGCTAGATGTATGCGCGACTTTGAGCAATCCACCCGTATTCCCCTTGAGCCGCTGTACACCGGCAAACTCGTACTGGCATTGCTGCACGCGGCGCAGCGTGGCGAATTGTCTGCGGGTAGTCGCATCATCATGGTGCATAGCGGTGGGTTGCAGGGGCGTCGGGCGCTGGAGCGTCGTTTGCAACAGTTACGCACCGCCTAAGCCCCTGTTTGCCCCCTTGGCGCGCCTCCTCCATAATCGGCGCTCCTCGCAGACTGGAGCCGGGCAAGAATCCTATGGATCAATTCCGCAACATCGGCATTATTGGGCGCTTGGGCAGTTCGCAGGTACTCGACACCATCCGTCGTTTAAAGCGGTTTCTTGCTGAACGCCAACTGCACGTCATTTTAGAAGACAGCATTGCTGAAATGCTGCCCGGTCATGGTTTGCAAGTCTGTACGCGCAAATTAATGGGCGAAATTTGCGATCTCGTGATCGTGGTCGGTGGCGATGGCAGTTTGTTGGGCGCTGCGCGTGCGTTGGCACGTCATGGCATTCCTATTCTGGGCATCAATCGCGGCAGCTTGGGGTTTCTCACCGATATTCGTCCCGATGAATTAGAAGCGCGCGTCAGTGAGGTGCTGTCTGGGCGCTATCTGATGGAAAGCCGTTTTCTCTTAGAAGCGGAAGTACGGCGCGGTTCAGAAGCCATTGGGCAAAGTGATGCGCTCAATGACGTGGTTTTGCATCCCGGCAAATCCATGCGGATGATTGAATTTGAGTTGTATATCGACGGGCATTTTGTGTGCAGCCAAAAAGCCGATGGTTTGATTATCGCCACGCCAACCGGCTCAACGGCCTATGCGTTATCGGCGGGCGGCCCCATCATGCACCCCAAATTAGATGCCATTGTGATTGTGCCTATGTACCCACACACCTTGTCGGGGCGGCCTATCGTGGTGGATGGCAACAGTGAAATGAAAGTGGTGGTTTCACCTAACTTGCAGATTTATCCGCAGGTGTCGTGTGACGGGCAAAACCATTTCACCTGTGCGCCCGGCGATACGTTATCCATCCGCAAAAAAGCGCAAAAAATGCAGCTCATTCATCCCGTGCAACATAATTATTACGAAGTCTGCCGCACCAAATTAGGGTGGGGTAGCAAATTAGGAGGGCAGGAATAGTGCTGCTCGATCCGGCGCGTAGCTACGATTTAATTGGCGATGTACACGGCTGCGCGCACGCACTGGAGCGGCTGTTGGCCGGATTGGGCTACCAGCGACGCGGTGGCGTGTGGCGGCATAAATCGCGAATGGCCATTTTTTTAGGCGATTTGGTTGACCGTGGTCCGCACATTCGTGAAACCTTGCACACCGTGCACGACATGGTGGACAGCGGCGAGGCACTCTGTTTGATGGGCAATCACGAATGGTACGCCCTCGGCTGGACAACCCCCGCACTCCCGAATAGCGGGCGGCAGTTTGTTCGTGA
>CAZBNX010000068.1:0-4776 GCA_964493255.1 uncultured Pseudomonas sp. | reverse complement strand
TCGCTAATTTGCCGTTAAGCAACGAACAAAAAGCCATGCGCCTGCATTACAGCGCCGATGAGCCGCTGTTATTTGTGGGGCATTATTGGTGCCGAGGTATTCCCGCGCCATTACAGCCTAATTTGGCGTGTTTGGATTACAGCGCCGTTCGACGCGGCAAATTAGTGGCCTACCGTTTAGACCAAGAAACCCGTTTGTTACCCAACAAATTTTTCTGGGTGGACGTGGGCGCAATAGGGCTAGACCCATGACACAACCACACACATGGCAACACAAAAGCCGTCGGTTATGGCGTGCGTTTCCCGTCACGTTGGGCGTTATTGCGCTCTGTATCGCGGTGGCGGTGTTGAGTATGGGCGGCGAAAATTTCGCCGTTATTCGCTGGCTGACCTTTGTTGATGTGGTCATACACGGCGAATGGCTCACCTTCGACACGCTCGAACATGCACTCGAAACGAAGCAATGGTGGCGCTTGTGGACGCCCATTTTTCTGCATTTTGGATTGCTACATATCGCGATGAACAGCCTGTGGTATTGGGAATTAGGCCGCCGTATTGAGGCACGACACGGGTCTCTCGGGTTGATTGGCCTAACATCCGTGGCAGCGTTAGGCACCAATGCCGCGCAGTATTTCACGGACGGCCCCGCCATTTTTGGTGGTTTGTCGGGCGTGTTGTATGCGTTGTTAGGGTATTGCTGGGTGTTCCAGCGCCTTGCGCCAACCCCGGCCTTTGCGCTGCCGCGTGGTGTCGCTGGGATGATGCTGATTTGGCTCGTGGTGTGTTTACTCGACATTCCTAGCCTGCTGGGGTTAGGCGAAATAGCCAACGCAGCGCATGTATCAGGCTTATTAATCGGTGTATTCGCGGGTTTGGGCAGCGGTTTTGTAGCGCGTTGCGCGCGTTAAACGGTGGAGAAATAGCAATGACTTCTTTTGTTGAAATGATTGAAAACATCACCCCCGAGATTTATCAAAGTCTCAAATTAGCGGTAGAAATTGGCAAGTGGTCTGATGGGCGCAAGCTGTCTCAAGAGCAAAAAGAGCTGTGTTTGCAAGCCATGATTGCATGGGAAACGCAAAACTTGCCCGAAGACGAGCGCACGGGCTACATGGGCCCGCAAGAGTGCAAATCCAAGTCGATTGAAGTGCCTAATATCCTGTTTAAAAGCTCAAACACTGTGCATTAACCGCGCACGATTGACCTCTCTAACGTATTGTTTTTATTAAGGAAGAACTGCATGAACAGCAGCGCGCAACCCAACACGGTTCGCCTTCAGGATTACCGTGTACCGGATTATCTGATTGATGAAACGCACCTGAATTTTGAATTGTTCGAGGAGCAAACCCTCGTTCATGCGCGTTTGGTGATGCGTCGTAACCCGGACGCGGGCGAAGGGCTGCCGCTGTTGGTGTTGGATGGTCAGCAGTTGGAATTGCTGGCGCTGCAACTGGATGGGCGCGCCTTAGCCGCTGATGAATACGTTCTCAGCGCCGACCATTTGCGCGTGCAGCCTAACGCCGCGTGCTTTGAACTCAGCAGCACCGTGCGGATTCATCCCGAAACTAACACCGCGTTAGAGGGTTTATATAAATCCAGCGGCATGTTTTGCACGCAATGCGAGGCCGAAGGGTTCCGCAAAATTACCTATTACCTCGACCGCCCCGACGTGATGAGCAGCTTCACCACCACGTTAAGCGGCGAAAAACAGCGTTATCCGATTCTGCTTTCTAACGGCAACCCGATTGCCAGCGGCGAAAGCGACGACGGCCGTCATTGGGCAACGTGGCAAGACCCGTTCAAAAAACCGGCCTATTTATTTGCATTGGTGGCGGGTGATTTGTGGTGCATTGAAGACAGCTTCACCACCATGAGCCAACGAGACGTGGCACTGCGAATTTACGTCGAGCCGGAAAACATCGGCAAACTGCAACACGCGATGGACAGCCTGAAGCGTTCAATGCGCTGGGATGAAGAGGTTTACGGTCGGGAATACGACTTGGACATCTTCATGATTGTGGCGGTGAATGATTTCAACATGGGCGCGATGGAAAACAAGGGGCTGAATATTTTCAACTCCAGTTGCGTGCTCGCGCATCCTGAAACCGCCACCGATATGGCGCATCAGCGTGTGGAAGCTGTTGTAGCGCATGAATATTTTCATAACTGGTCGGGCAATCGTGTGACGTGCCGCGAGTGGTTCCAGTTGTCTTTGAAAGAAGGGTTTACGGTGTTCCGGGATGCCGAGTTTTCGGCGGATATGCACTCGCGCACCGTAAAACGCATCGAAAATGTGGCCTTCTTACGCACGCATCAATTTGCCGAAGATGCGGGGCCGATGGCGCATCCGATTCGCCCGGATGCCTACATGGAAATTTCCAACTTCTACACCATGACGGTGTACGAAAAAGGCGCGGAAGTGGTGCGAATGCTGCACACGCTGCTGGGCGCGCACGGTTTCCGCAAAGGAACCGATGTGTATTTCGAGCGCCACGACGGTCAAGCCGTGACCTGTGACGATTTCGTGAAAGCGATGGAAGACGCCAACGGCGCGGATTTGAGCCAGTTTAAGCGTTGGTACAGCCAAGCCGGTACGCCGCGTTTGCAAGCGCGCGGGCATTACGATGCTGAAGCCAAAACCTATAGCCTGACGTTCCGCCAAAGCTGTCCAGCTACGCCCGGCCAGACCGAAAAACTGCCGTTTGTCATTCCGGTGCGCTTGGCGCTCTTGGACGCGGATGGCGCGCCGCTGCCGTTACAGTTATCCGGTGAGGCGAGTGCGTCCAATCAAGAGCGTGTGTTAGCTGTCACGGAAACCGAGCAAACCTTTGTCTTTGTGAGCGTTCCAGTCGAGCCGCTGCCGTCCTTGTTGCGTGGTTTTTCAGCGCCCGTCATCTTGGATTTCCCTTACGGTCGCAACCAATTGACCTTCCTCATGCAGCATGACGGGGATGGTTTCAACCGTTGGGAAGCGGGGCAGCAACTGGCGGTGCAAGTGCTGCAAGACATGATGGCGCAATACCGCGCCGGTGAGCCGTTGCGCGCCGATGTGCGTCTGGTCGAAGCCTTACGCAGCGTGTTGGCCAACGAACAACTCGACCCGGCGATGGTCGCGGAAATGCTGGCATTGCCTGCGGAGGCTTATTTGGCCGGTTTGGGTGAGCAAGCCGATATTCCGGCCATTCACCATGCGCGTGAAGCAGCGCGTCAGCAGATTGCCCACGCTTTGGCGGCCACCTTCGCGCAGCGTTATCAAGCCTTGCGCGCGGCCTCGAAAGCCAGCGAGTACGCAGCAACATCGGCGCAAATTGCCCGCCGTAGCCTGCAAAATAGCTGCCTTTCTTATTGGATGTTGGCTGATGCGGAAAGCGCGCGCGTGGCCTGCCGTGAGCAATACGAACACGCCGACAACATGACCGAACGCCTCGCCGCGTTGTCTGTGTTGGTTAATTCACCTTTTGAAGCGGATAAAGCGGACGTACTGGCTGATTTCGCAACGCGCTATCAAAACGATGCGCTGGTGATGGACCAATGGTTTGTGGTGCAAGCAGCCAGCCCGTTGCCGGGCGCGTTGGCGCGTGTGCAAACGCTGATGACGCATCCGGCATTTACGCTGAAAAATCCCAACAAAGTGCGCTCGTTGATTGGCGCGTTTGCCAACCAGAACCACATCAACTTCCATGCAGAAGACGGCAGCGGCTATCGTTTCTTGGCCGAGCAAGTCATCACGCTGAACGGGTTTAATCCGCAAATTGCCGCCCGCCAACTGGCACCCCTGACGCGCTGGCGTCGCGTGGACCCGGCACGTCAGGCGTTAATGCGTGCCGAATTAGAGCGCATCCGTGACAGCGGCGAGCTGTCCAGCGATGTGTTTGAAGTCATCACGAAAAGTTTGGCGTAACGCATCCGCCATGAACCGACTGGACGCCATGAGCCTGTTCGTGCGGGTCGCTGAATTGGGCAGTTTTTCAGCGGCGGCGCTCCAGTTGGGGTTAGCGCGTGCAGTGGTGACGCGCCAAATTGCGGCCTTAGAAGCGCATTTAGGCGTGAAATTGATGGCGCGCAGCACCCGCCGCCTGTCGCTGACATCGGCGGGTAGCGCGTACCTCGAAAAATGCCGCACCATTTTGGCGCTGGTCGAAGAGGCTGAAGCGGGCGTGATGGAAACGCGGCAAATGCCCAGCGGCCCGCTGCGTTTAAGCGTGCCGCTGAGTTTCGGTTTACGGTGTCTGTTGCCTCTGTTGCTGGAGTTCGCGCAAACCTATCCGAGCATTCATTTGTCACTGGATTTCAGCGACCGCCGCCAAGATTTAATTGGCGAAGGCTGTGATTTGTCGATTCGTGTCACGCACCAATTAGACCCCGGACAAGTGGCGCGTCGTTTGGGCGGCTGCCAATTACAAGCGGTTGTTTCTCCAGACTATTTAGCGCAACACGCTGCGCCGCAGCATCCTTCTGAGCTGCTCAATCATGCTTGTTTGGGCTATTCGCCCACGTTATTTGAGAGCCGCGCATGGAGCTTCATCGTAGACGGTAGCCTGCACGCTGTGGCGGTGCCTTCGTGTCTGCAAGCCAATAACGGTGATGCGTTGGTCGCGGCGGCGGTGCAAGGGTTTGGCATTACCTTGCAGCCCGATTTTTTAGTGGCCGATGAAATTGCCGCCGGGCGCTTAGTGCGCGTCTTGAGCGAATTTGCCACGCCGCCCCTTGGTATTTATGCCCTATTGCCCAGCAATCGTTATTTACCGCATCGCGTGAAAGTGTTGCTGGAATTTTT
>CAZBNX010000067.1:6389-7651 GCA_964493255.1 uncultured Pseudomonas sp. | reverse complement strand
TTTTAAACATTCTCTATTCGCCTTGACACCTAGATTAGGCCGCCTAAAATCCTGCGGATGGAAACCTCATCTCCGGCTACCAAGCAAGCGCCTAAATTGCTCGATCAGTTGCGTGGAGCAATTCGCGTTCGTCACTATTCAATCCGCACCGAGGAGGCTTATGTCGACTGGGTAAAGCGTTACATTTTCTTTCATAACAAGCGGCATCCTAAGGAAATGGGGGCGAACGAAATCGCGGCTTTTCTTTCTTATCTGGCGATTGAGCGCGGTGTTTCGGCTTCTACTCAAAATCAAGCGCGATCAGCGTTGTTATTTCTGTATCGCGAAGTGCTGGCCATAGAAATAGCCGAAATGGGCGACGTTATTGCCGCCAAGGTGAGTCGGCGTTTGCCAGTGGTGCTCACTGAACGCGAGGTGCGAGAGCTGCTATTACAGATGAATGGCACCATGTGGCTGGTGGCGTCATTACTGTACGGCACGGGTATGCGGTTGCTGGAAGGGTTGCGATTGCGTGTCAAGGATGTTGAGTTTTCGCGGCGAGAAATCATCATTCGTGAAGGCAAAGGTAATAAAGATCGCATAACCGTGCTGCCAGAAAACCTCATAGCGCCCTTGCAGGCACAGATAGAAAAAGCGCGTGTCTTGCATAACGCTGATCTGGCTGCGGGATTAGGTGCCGTTTATTTGCCTGATGCGTTCGCGGTGAAAAATCCCAGCGCCGCTAAAGCGTGGGGCTGGCAATACGTTTTCCCCAGCCCCGTACTTTCCGAAGACCCGCGCACAGGCAAAACAAGGCGGCATCATCTTTATGAACAATCGGTACAGAAGGCCGTGAAAAATGCTGCGCGCGCGGCAGGTATCGACAAACCCTGTACGCCGCATGTGCTACGCCACAGTTTTGCTACGCATTTATTGCAAGCGGGCTACGATATTCGCACCGTACAAGAGTTACTCGGCCATAGCGATGTAACAACTACCATGATTTATACTCATGTTCTAAATCGTGGCGGCAAGGGTATTATTAGCCCACTTGATCGGTTGTCGTGAATAAATAATGGGGAAGATGGTTTATTTTCTGTTGATGAAGTTATAGCTCTTAGAAGATGCCATCTCAAACAAGTGCTTAACATGCTACAGACAATGGATTTGTTTATCTTTACGTTAGGGCTAACTGAAGCATGGGTTCATCGGGATACTGGTACTGTATATCCGACAGCTCCGGGTACAATTGCAGGTAGATTTGATGAAAATATTTATGAATT
>CAZBNX010000067.1:4668-6289 GCA_964493255.1 uncultured Pseudomonas sp. | reverse complement strand
TCTCTTAAAGTTACGACCAGATGGAAAGTTGCCTAAAATATTATTAACAGTGTCACCCGTTCCATTAGTTGCAACCGCAAGCGGAAATCATGTGCTTACTGCAACTAATTATTAAAAATCAATTCTTCGAGCTGTAGCGGGACAGTTATCAGAAGATAACACGCATATTAATTACTTCTCAAGTTTTGAAATAATTACAAATCAAGGCGCTCACGCTTTGTTCTATGAAAGCTGCGTGGGAAATAGTCATTTGGTATCCTTCAGCAAATCCTTAATGCAATCTCTCGAAGGTGTAAAAAATGTCTCGATAGAATTTTGGCCAGTCCAATATATGGCTACCCAATGGGACAATTTTAAAGAAAATAGTTTCCTGACTTCGCCTAAGTTCATTCCCGATAATCCGGCTGGGCTTAAAACTGGTGACGTGCAAATTAAAAACGAATCCGTACTTATTCTTGTTGGGCTAGAGCTTTCAGGAAACTATATTTTCACTCAATTTGGCAAACTACTCTATGCCAACCCCAACGAAATGGAAAATGGCTATTCACATAGCCCGCTCATGCCTTATGTGTATGGAAATGACGTTAATCACGAGGCCGGAATGTCCCATGTTTCTAAAAGGAACGCGCAATCCTACTCGATCGCTATGTGCAATAAAATGTTCGCTATATCAATTAGTACTCATTTGAGTAAATTGTTGCAGTTGCGTTCAGCCGGTTTATTTAAGCACGTTTATAGTGTGCCTGCTCCAAATATGCCTGAAATGGTTGCTCGTTGGAGACTTGGCGATGACTACTGTGACTCTGGATGCCAGCGAGTTATAAATGATGCTTATAGAAAAACGCTCGGAGAGCTTATCTTAAAGATGGATGTTTCTCAAAATGTGATTACGCATGACATAAAATTTGAAAACAAACTTGGATTTATCGAAAACACATACGCTAATAGTCATGCTTTGAACGACAATCATGTTAATCCTAGTTACTATAAAAGCATAGTTACAGAGATTTTTGATAGAATAAATAAAATTGAATAATAATTTTATCTTGTAGATTGAAATTTAAATAAGGTCATGCTGAAAAGCGGTTATTTTGCTTTTTAGCGTGGTCGATTTGAGTGTTGAGCGTTGCTGAAAGCTGTTTATTTTTGGTTGTCAAATTACACGTTGGGCCATAAAAATAAAAAGTACTTTTTTAACAGAAAGGCATTGCTACTAATGGTCTGCGGTAGTAGCGTAGCAACTGAAAGGCAAATTTCATATACATAACAGGAGTTTTTAATGAAGACGTTATTTAAACCAATCGGCCTTGTAATTATGTTATTTGCAATAAGCAGCAATGCTTTGGCCGTCGATGCTGCCTCTTCTGGTCTTCCTGATGGTTATTTTAAGCTCACCACCCAGTTCCGCGAGAGCAATGGCGAATGTCTTGAAGGTAATCAAGTAAAAGGCTCAATGAACGGCGCAGCATTTATGGATAAATGCCAGAATGTATCTGGCCAGTTGTGGAAAGCAACACCTGCCGGAAATGGGTATTTCAAACTCACCACGCAGTTCCGTGAAAGCAGTGGCGAATGTCTTGAAGGTAATCAAGTAAAAGGCTCAATGAACGGCGCAGCATTT
>CAZBNX010000067.1:0-4568 GCA_964493255.1 uncultured Pseudomonas sp. | reverse complement strand
GAACGGCGCAGCATTTATGGATAAATGCCAGAATGTATCTGGCCAGTTGTGGAAATTTCAAAAGTAGCTGGTAGCAATTAATACCAATTAGCCTAACTGTTTTTGTGCCTACCCCTGTGATATGGGATAGGTGAAGGCAATCGTTGGGCGTTGCTGAAAACCATTTATTTAACGTGCGCTTTTTATAAGTACGAAAAAGCTAATAGGTATTTTAGACATGGCTGAAAACCAGATTGTATATGTTTTAACTAACCCGGCAATGCCGGGATTGGTTAAGATCGGAAAAACCACGCAGCTTGAAGTTGAAGATCGCATGAAACAGTTATACGGAACTGGAATTCCTGTTCCTTTTGATTGTGCATTTGCTTGCAAAGTAAAAGATGCAACTGAAGTTGAAAAAGCATTACATTTTGCTTTTGGGAATTCACGCATTAACCCGAATCGTGAATTTTTCAAAATAGAACCGGAGCGTGTGATTTCTATACTTAAATTACTCAAAGTTGACGAAATCACTAATCAATTTGAAAAGCAAATTGAATCAGAGACGGATGCAACAGATAAACAGTCAGCCGAAAATTTGAAAGAAGCTCGTCGTCCGAGAATGAATTTTGTAGAAATAGGAATACCTATTGGGTCAGAGCTGAATTTTAAGGGCGGTGATGCTAAAGTTTTAGTTATCAGTGATAAAAAAGTTCAGTACAATGATGCGGAATGCTCACTTACAGCGGCAACTAGAAAAGTTTTAGGATTTGCAGATAATTATCCATTGCAGCCATCACCCTATTGGGTGTTTAATGGAAAAACAGTAAAAGAACTGTACGAGTTATATCATTCAGAAGATGAATGACAATTGCTAGATTTTTTATTTGATCGAGTGTCTAATTTCTAAGGAAAAATAAAATGACGTATAAAGAGTACAAAGTTATTCATGTTGTTGAGGGAGGCGTTGGCACTGTTTTATTAGGTGCCTCAGGTATCCCAACTAAGAAAATGGAAGTTGCACTGAACAAAGAAGCGGCAGAGGGTTGGACGTTGGTTTTTCAAGTGGTGGAACAAAAGCGTTTCTTGCTTTTCTGGAAACGAGAAGCTGTTATTATCACACTCGGCCGTTAGGACTAATTTTTGAAAAATACTAAAGACAGTCTTTCTTTTGGTTTTATAGTTTTTTAAATTATTTAAAATAATTGCTTTGGTTGGTGTCGAATGGATATGAAATTTAATGCAAGCTTTGAAGCTGAGAAAAATGCTTTAGTGGAGGGTATTAATAAAACTAACGCTACACTTGACAGTTTGATTGTAAATAATCTAAGGGTTAATTTATTAAATCGTGAGCAAAATGAAAAACTAACGGAGCTGAAGAATAAAAACGAAATTCTCAAGAGAAAAATTATCTCTAATGAGTTTGAAATTGCTATTGTGGGTCTAGAAAAAGCGGGTAAATCTACCTTCGCGAACGCATTAATGAAGAGCAATATTTTGCCTTCAGCGCCTGAGCGTTGTACTTTTACGTCTACCCGGTTAGTTAATGGTAATGACCAAGCTAGAGTTAAATTTTATACAGAAGAGCAATTTGAAGCTACTTTTCAAGCTCTGCTTGAGGAAATTGAATATCCACATCAGGCTGAAATAGGCAAGGTAAGTTTTAGATCGTTAAGCACAGAGTCGTTTGAGCAATACTTTAACTCGCTAGAAACAGAGAATCCCGCGCTGTATAAAAGCCACATAGGTAAAACAGATGAAGAAATAAAAGATATATTAAAGTCCCGTGATAGATTAATTTTGACAGGCGAAACAAAAAGCTTTTCTGGCGAAGATTTGAAAAGTGATAGCTTCAAGTCTTATATTAAAGGAGATAATCAGGGTAAAGACACTTCTAAGCCAAGAAGTGTATGCAGTATAGAAATTGAGTCTTCAGAATTGACAGGCTTAGATAATGCCATTATTTATGATGTTCCCGGCTTTGATTCGCCAACAAAAATTCATATGCGTCAAACGGAAGAGCGTTTAAAAGCTGCTGATGCAATTATTTTAGTCACTAATGTTGGCACCAATCCAAGTTTACAAGGAACGACATTGAGTGTCATAACAAAAAATACAGATGCCGATGGCATTGCATTAAAAGATAAGTTATTTGTTTTTGGTAATCAGCTTGATCGTGTTAATGATGAGTCGCAATTAAAAAGCAATCCTGATATTTTGATTGCAGATGTTGAGAAGTATAAAATAGGCGACCGCAAACGTGTTTTTACAGGGTCAGCTTACAAGTATTTGTCTGATGAAAAAATAATTACTGATGCAACTTTTAAGAATGAGATCGAATCTGGTATTGATACTATTCGAGATGCTTTAGTGAATTATTACCAAACGGAACGATTTGAAATCATAAAAAGGAAGTTGGGAACTAATAGAAAATTAATTAATTCGACGCTCAATGAAGTGTTAATGCTACATCGTAGCAAATTAGATGAAAATTTTTCAGAGGAAAGCGCGCGCGCACGAATTGCAAAAACGGCTTATAATAAAGCTGAAGATAATTTGCTGCATTCGTTAAAGAAATTACAGGACACGCTAAAAAATGAAATATATGCACAGCAATATTTCACAAATAAATTCCATGCTTCTGTTCAAGAGAATAACTTTTTTCCAGAAGTCTCTCATGAGCAGTTTGAGCGGCATCGTATTTTAGATAATGATAGTGTTCGCCCTGATTTGCCGATCGAAAAGATAAATCATAGTATTCGTAATGAAATACATAAGAAATATCTAGATAATTTCTCTCATCTTATTAAAGAAATGACAGATGAGAAATCAAAAGAAATTGAAGTTAGGATTTTAGATACCTTTACTTCTGCAATTTGTAGCGATAACCCTTCGATGAATTCAGAAATCGAAGGTATGTGTAGCGAATACATATACAAAGTTACGCGAGAGGTTGCCCATGACGATAATAGCTTCACTTATTTGTTGGAAAGGTTTTCGCGTGACGTTTTTGATGCTTTGCTTTCGTCACCCATTTTGAGCGAAGACCGTAAAAATCGTTATAATTCTAGTAGCAAAGAATTCAGTTATTTAGATGGTTATTATTCAGATGGGCGGGGTGTTTTGATAAAAACTATCCTAGCACAAAAAGAGGATGGTTTATTAGAAAGTGGCATCGATTCTATACTGGAATCAATTAGCTCGCTTAGAAGTATGGCGAGATCAGCAGGTAATTCGGCTTACAGTGAAAGGCTGGATGATATTCTGAGTTCTCTGAAAAGAACAAGTTTAAAGCTGGCTTTAGTAACATCGAGCGATATTGTTAGTGGTTTGTTAGCAGGGGTAAAACCCAGTGCCGACGAGTCGCAGGTTTTGGACGAAATAAATACAGACATTAGAAACTTAATAAAGGTGCTTCAGGTCGCTGTTATTCCAGCATCCGGTTTAGAGTTAGCGTTTATGAACGGCGTAGATAAGCAGATAAAGCGCTTGATTTCTGCTTTTCAAGAAAGAAATTGTTTGTATTCAGATCATTGGAATGATTTTATTTCAAAAATTGTACCTATAATTAAAAGGTCAGAATTTGATAATATAAATCTTTTGATGGAAACAAACAGCATCAAGAGAGAATTGCTTGACCAAATGCAGGAAATAACGAAGCAACTGCATTAATTATGAGTGAGATTTAACTGTTTTAGATTAAGAGGGACGTTTTATAACGTCCCTTGCGTTTCATTTTTTAATTCTCATATCCAAACGTCACGCCGCGCGCTAACAGCCGCAACTCATGCAGCGGAAAGGGCAGGCTGGTTTCTTCATAGAACTGGGTATGCGTGCCGCGTAAACGGTGGCTCATCAGTGCTACTTGAGCGGGGTCGTCATTGGGTTGGCACAGCAACACACACAGCTCATGCAGTGGCACTAATTGGCGAATGCCATCCACGCGGCCTTCTTGGGGAACGAGCGCATGTCGTGAGAATACAGCGTTAATTTTGAGCGTTTTAGCGGATTGGCTGTGTGCACGCGCTGCAAAAAAAGTGCGTTGCGCCTCCGGCCAACTGAAGAAACCGGACACCTCTTTTTGTGGACCTTCGTGGTAGTGCATCGGAATTTTCTTCGTATCGCTGCTGATGCGAATGAGGCGTGTATTCGGTAGCGTCTGCGGCGTAATGGTTTGATTAGCAAGCGTTATTTTGTCAAAGCAAAGTTGGTTATTGAGCAACGCAGGCCATTTATGTGCCAGCGTTTCGGCTTCTAACATGACTAAGCAAGGGCCTGAGCTGTCTATTTGCGTCAAGGTTTCTGCAAAAAAATGCGCGTATTGGCGCTCGGTGTCGGTGTTGCGGGTGCGCGCAAATTTCCCGTAGTGCCCAGACAAAACGCGCAACACCGCTTCCGCATACGGCAGCCATTCGGGGTCGCCATTGGCACGCGGAAGAGCACATTCCAATAACGTATGTCGCACGCGGGTGGCGAGGGGAAAGGCTTGGCTTGAGCGTTGTTCGCCGCTTACGACATCCTGATTGAGCTGAATCACCGTCAGCGCCGCCGGAGCCAACGGCAACGGTTCGTCCGTGAGCGGCACAACA
>CAZBNX010000066.1:2121-7888 GCA_964493255.1 uncultured Pseudomonas sp. | reverse complement strand
CTTCTGATAATATTGCGGATAGCACTAATGCTATTACAGTGAGTGGATACAATAATGCGCCTACTATTTCGGGCCTTCCATTGTCTCCGCAATTGATTAGTTCCGCAGGACAAGCAACGGCTTTAAATGATATTACCGTTGCGGATAATGATGGCGATTCCTTGACGGTTACGCTCACCGCGTCCAACGGTACCATCAATAATTTAATTGATGCTAACGCAAATGTTGCGGGTATTCAGTTAATAGGCAGTGCTTCTTATATCAATAATGCGCTGGCCGATGCTACTTTTACGGCGACTAAAGCCGGTACTGCTAGTATTGGTATTAGTGTGACTGACGGAATTGTAAATAATCCCGTAACCAGCACATATAATATTAACGTCAATGCAGCGCCCAGTATTGTTGGATTGCCTGCCAATCCGCAGGTCGTTAATATCGCGCAAGCTGCTGATTTAGATGATTTTTCTGTAGCAGATGCTGATGGCGGCGACATCTTCACCGTTACCTTAACAGCCAGCAACGGTACGCTAGGGGGCGTCACTGATGCGGATGCTAATACCGCAGGCATTCAGCTTATTGGCAGCGCCGCTACTATTAACAGTGCCTTGGCGGCAGCAACCTTTACCGCCACTAAAGCCGGTACCGCCAGCATCGGTATTAGTGTAAGTGATGGTATTATTTCCAGTCCCGTTACTGATACCTACAATCTGAGTGTAAATACAGCACCCACTATTGCGGGCATACCCGCTTCAGCGCATTTTATTACGCAAGTGGGGCAGTCTGTTGATGTAGATGATGTTACTGTTGCAGATGTTGATGGCGATAACCTTACCGTTACTTTAATAGCCACTAACGGTACGCTAGGTGGGCTCACCGACGCTGATACCAACACGGCGGGTATTCAATTAAGTGGTAGCGCCGCAACTATTAACAGTGCATTAGCGGCAGCAACCTTTACCGCCACGCAAGCCGGTGCGGCCAGCGTTGATGTGAGTGTTAGCGATGGCATAGTTTCTGTACCAACAACGGATACATACAGTTTTGCGGTAAACGCTACACCCACGCTAGAAGCACCAACGGCCATTTCGTTTAATAGCGCAGTTTACTCTATAAATAATGTAAACATTGGGCCGGGTTCTGAGCATTTTAGAGCAATTTCTAGCGCCGATATCAATGGTGATGGCTTCAAGGATTTATTAGCTGTTAATCCAAATAGTGATACCGTTTACACGTTGATTAATAACGGTGATAGTACATTCACATACGGAACCGAATATACATTCCCTAACCCAAACAATCTCACCAATCATTTTGGTTCTGGGTCAATTTTTGGCTTGAAGGACATAGCTTCAGCCGATTTTAACAATGATGGCCGTATTGATTTTGCCACACTAAACACTAAAGCTGATGCCTCTGTCACTTTATTTATCAATGGTGGTAATGGGGCTTTTTCTGTTGCAAACCAATACGGAATAACACCCGGTCTTGACCCAATAAAAATTACGGCTGATGATTTTAATAATGACGGTAGCCCTGATTTATTCTTAGTCAACGAAAGCGGTAGTAGTATTTCTGTTCTTATCAATAAAAATGATGGTACAGGTACGTTTTTAACGTCTGTAAATTACGCTGTAGGAAATAATCCATTGGATGGATACAGCGTAGACATCAATAATGATGGCTACAAAGACATAGTTACTTCAAACAGTAACGGACTTAGCCCAATACGTGGATTATCTACGTTTATCAACAACGGTGATGGTACCTTTGCCAACCCAATTAATCACAGTTTGAATTATATTCCATTTAGGCTTGCTTCTGCTGACCTTAATAATGATGGAAATGCCGATTTAGCTATTATTGGCACCGAAACTACTAATTATAGTAGAGTGCTTAGCATCATGTTAGGCAATGGTGATGGAACTTATACTGCTCACACAGATGAAGTTCCAAACTATTCTCCCACTGACATCAAAATAGCCGATCTTAATAATGACGGTATTGATGATTTAGCTGTTAAAGCATACGACGCCTTATATTTGCACTTTAATGATGGAAGTGCTTCTTTTACGCCAGAGGAATTCAGTGTCTCGTTTTATAGCGAAGAACTTGCTGCTGCTGATTTAAATAACGACAATCAAATAGATTTCGCTTACGCTCATTTGCAAAGCGGAAATATTGAGGTATTAACTAACAGTACCGGGGTTGTTCCTACTGTTTTCACTGAGCAAACACCTATTGCTGTTAATAGCCTTTTTATTATTAGTGATGCTGATGGTAATAGTGATTGGAATGGCGGTACGCTGGCATTCCAAATTACACAAAATGCCGAAAGTAGCGATAATCTTTCATTACCGAATAGTAATCCTGGCAATGATGGTATTTGGCTTGACGGTGTTCAATTAAAAGCGGGGAGTACTGTTATTGGTACCGCCAGTGCAGCCTCCGTAAGTAACGGCAGCGCGTGGACTTTTACCTTTAATGGCAACGCAACCAATGCACTGGTTCAAGCTACTGCCCGCGCCGTTATTTTCGATAATAGCAGCGATGCGCCTGGCGCAAATAATCGCATCATTACCGTCACGGCTACTGATAAAAACGGTGCTATCAGCACACTGGCGCAACCTATTGAAATTACCCTCGTTAATGATGCGCCCGTTATTAGCAACCTCAATACCGATTCCGTTGCGTGGGCGGGTGTGGGTAATAGCGTGCTGCTTGATGCCAGCACCGCCGTTACTATTTCTGACGCAGAAAATGGCGCATCTGATTGGAATAATTGTGTTCTGAAGGTGCAGCGTTATGTGGGTAGCGTCGCTACGCCGCTGGGCACCGATATATTTAGCTTTGATGGCGACAGTGGATTTACCGTCAATGGCAGCAATTTGGAAGATAACAGCACCGCTTTTGCCAGTTTCACCAACAGCAATGGCGAATTGGCGATTACTTTCAATAGCAACGCCACTGCCACCCTAATTCAGTCGGTGATGGGGGCAATTAACTATCGCAACGACAAACCCACCGGCGACACCCTCATTCGTTTTACCTTGACTGACCAAGATAACGGCGCTACCACGGCGGACGTCACCGTCACCAGCGATACCATTTACGTCACTAACGCCAGCGATAACAGCAGCATTAATGTCAGTGATGGCATCAGTTTGAGCGAGGCTATTGCTATTGCTGCTGCCGATACGACTGACAGCCAAACCCTTGTTTTTGATAGCAGTTTAGCCGGTCAAGTCATTATCTTGAGCGGTGCTGTTACGCTCGGCGAGGGCTTAACGCTGGATGCTTCTGAAGCCAATAACGTGGTTGTAACAGGCAGCAGCCTTGACCTCGCCGATGGCACCACGCTGGCGGTTAAAACCGGCACGAATAATTTCACCCTCGGCAGCGATTTAACCGGCGCAGGTGGTGTGTCGAAGGTGGGCAGCGGTTCGCTGGAGTTGTCGGGTAACAACACCTTTAGCGGTGGTACCACAGTTAATGCAGGCTATTTGCAAATCTCTGCCGATGCCAATTTGGGCAGTGGTGGCCTCACACTTAATGGTGGTGGAGTTAGCATTAACGCCAGTATTACGGTGGATAATGCAATTACCCTAAATCAAAATGCCATTATCAGCCATAATAATACGGACACTACATTATCCGGCATTATTTCAGGTGCTGGTCATTGGATGAAACTGGGTAGCGGTACGCTAACGCTTTCCGGCAATAATACATACTCTGGCTCGGTAACAATTACTAACGGAACGCTGGCAATTGCCAGTGATGCCAACCTTGGCACGGGTAATCTTATTTTCAGTGGTGGGCATTTAAGTATTACCGCCGCCACGACCATTGATAACGCGATGGCGTTTAATCAAAACGCAACCGTTAGTAACAGCGCCGCCGTTGTTGTATCCGGCGTAATATCAGGGGCGAACCTGTTTACTAAAGAGGGTGCGGGCGCGCTCACACTGTCTGGTGCTAATACCCATACCGGTAGCATTAATGTCAATGCGGGCACCTTAGCCTTAGCCAATGGCAGCGCCTTGGGGAATAGCAGCGGCGTCACTGTTGCCAGTGGCGCGCATCTTCAATTACATGCCGATGAAACGGTTGGCGCAATCAGCGGTGCGGGTGATATTGAGCTGGGCAGCAGTACCCTCACCAGCAATAGCAGCATTAACACAAGCGTTTCCGGCGTGATAAGTGGCAGTGGTGCGTTGGTCAAAGAAGGCAGCGGCACCCTGACGCTTTCCGGCACCAACACTTTCAGCGGTGACACCACCCTCAACGCAGGTACCTTGGCGGTATCGGGTGGCAGTGCATTAGATGACGACAGCAGCGTTACGGTCGGTAACAACAGCACCCTAGAAATCACCGACAGCGAAACCCTTGGCGCGTTAAGCGGTAGCGGTTCTGTGCATATTGGTTCTGGAGAAGTGCTTTCTGTTGGTGCCAATGACAGCTCAACCACCTTCTCGGGTGTGATAAGTGATACTGCTTCTGGTTCCTTGGAAAAGGTCGGCAGCGGTACCTTAACCCTTTCAGGAACAAACACTTACGACGGCAGTACAACGGTCGGTGATGGCACCTTATTGGTTGATGGTGCGCTCAGTAATACCAGCGGCGTGACGGTCGCCAGCGGCGCTACGCTTGGCGGTGTTGGCAGTGTGAATGGCGTTACCGTCAATAATGGCGGCACGCTGATAGCCGCCACCGACGGTACCTCTGGCAGCCTTACCGTTAATGGCGATGTGCTGATTAACAACGGCGGTATTTTGAAGGTCGATATCGGTGGCAGCAGCGCCGACCAAATTGCCGTCGTGGGCGCGGTGGATATTTCTGGCGCTGTATTGACCTTAAACGCCATTACCGGCACTCCGGCGCTGGATGACGTCATCACGTTGATTGATAACGATGCCAGCGACGCCATTACCGGCACGCTGCAAGGCAAAGCGGAAGGCAGTGTTTTCGTTTGGAACGGTCTGGAACTACAAATCAGTTACAGCGGTGGTACGGGTAATGACTTAACCCTGACCGTCGTAGACCGCACCGCGCCTACCGCTGTGGATGCGGATATCAGCGTCACCGGAGCCAGCGGCAACCACAATGAATTTATCATTGGCGATGTCGTGACTGCCGTTTATGACCCCACCACGAACACCGATATTGACACCGTTACCGTTGATTTCAGCGCCTTTGGCGGCGGTGTCGCTGTTGCCGCTAACCTGCAAAACAGCGGCCCTTATGCAGGAAAATACGTTGCGACTTATACCGTTCTGAGTGGCAGCGTGAACGGCAATACAGCCAATGTCAGCGTGACAGTGACCGACTTTGCCAGCAACGACACTACCGCCGCCGACACCACAAACAGCACCCTCGATAATTCAGCGCCTAGTCTCGCTATTGATGCGCCGTTCACGATTGACAATGTTATCAATGCGCTTGAAGACAACAGCGTTATCGTCTCGGGTACCAGCAACGACGCTATAGGCAGCGGTGTTGCCATCAGCATCAGCGACGGCATAAATGCACCCGTTACCGGTAGCGCCACCGTGCAAAATGACGGTACTTGGAGCGCAACGCTCGACATTTCGGGCTTAACTAGCGGCAATGTGACCGTTACCGCGAATGTTGATGACGGTGCAGGCAACGCTGCGACGCCTGCCGTTCACACCTTTACGCTTGATAATATCGCCCCGACCCTCACGCTGGACGCGATTGCCAGCGACAACCGCATCAACGGCACTGAAGACGACAGCAGCCTAACCATCAG
>CAZBNX010000066.1:0-2021 GCA_964493255.1 uncultured Pseudomonas sp. | reverse complement strand
CAACGCGGCCACCCAAGCCACGCGCAGCGTCAGCTATGACCGTACCGCGCCGACACTCGCCATCAACACCGTTGCCAGCGACAACCGCATCAACGGCACTGAAGACGACAGCAGCCTAACCATCAGCGGCAGCACCTCCGCCGAAGACGGCCAAACCGTAACCGTCAACGCCGGGGGCGTGAACAAAACCGCCACCGTGAGCGGCGGCGTTTGGTCGGTGAATCTGACCAGCGCCGAAGTGCAAGGCTGGACGGAAGGCAGCGTCAGCATCAGCGCCAACGTCAGCGACGCAGCGGGCAACGCGGCCACCCAAGCCACGCGCAGCGTCAGCTATGACCGTACCGCGCCGACAGCGACCAACGTGCAGCGCGCCGACCTCAATAATCCAGCGGGCAGCTTCACCATTGCGGTGCAATACAGCGAAGCCGTCAGTGGTGTGGACAGCAACGACATCAGCCTCACGGGGCCGAGTGGTGCGCTCACAGTGTCGGCTGCCAGTTACGACGCCAACGCGCGTACCGCAACCTATACCATCGCCGCGCCGAATGGCGGTTGGTCGGGTAGCCATTCCGGTAGCTATCAATTAGCCATCAACTCCGCGCAAGTATTTGATAATGCTGGAAATAGTGTAGCCGCTAATAGCAATACGCATAATTTCACTATCAGCATTGCAACCAACAGTGCGCCTCAAATTACTAGCAATGGCGGCGGCGCGACTGCTGCGCTATCGGTTACGGAAGGGCAAACAACCGTCACCACGGTGATGGCCTCCGACGCCGAACAAAACGCGCTTACTTTCAGCATTACAGGCGGAGCAGATGCCGCACGCTTCACATTGGGCGCGAACGGCGTGCTGACCTTCGCCGCTGCGCCTGATTTCAATAATCCGCTGGATGCGGGTGCAGATAACAGCTATGCCGTTGAAGTAACGGTGAGTGATGGCCAAGGCGGTAGTGATGTACAAGCTCTGACCGTGAATGTGTTGTCGGATTTGGATGGCGATGGTTTGGCAGACAATACGGACAACGACATTGACAACGATGGGCTGCTCAACAGCGCGGAAGACCCCGTACCCGGTGCAATCGGTGGTCTTGGTGACGGTAACGGTGATGGTATCGCTGACCACCTGCAAGCAAACGTGGTGTCGATTCCAACCGTGGGCTCTGGCACCACTGCACAAAAATGGGGCACATTGGCGGTGGCGGATGGCTTGACGCTATCGAACGTCTCCAATAGCGCCGCCGCCGGTATTCCGCGCAACGCACAAATGCCGGTTGGGCAGTTTGATTTCACGGTAAATGGTGTGGCTGTTGGCGGCACCATCACTATTGATTTGTACGTTGATAGTGCTTTGAAAACAAACGGTTACTTTAAAAAAGTGGGTACCGCTTGGTACAACATCGGCACCAGTACGGTAGTGGGTACCAAAACTAAACTCAGCTTTAGCATCACTGACGGCGGTATTTATGACGCCGACGGCGTGGCCAACGGCGTGATTAAAGACCCAGGCGGTGCGGTTATTTTGACGCCGCTCATCACCAGCAATGGTGGCGAAATGACCGCCGAAGTGTCTGCTGACGAAAACCAAACGGCTGTGACCACTGTTGTTTCTGAACTACCACCTAACAGCGAGGGGCTGACGTATCAAATCACCGGCGGCGCAGACCAAGCCCTGTTCGTGATTGATGCCAACACGGGCGAATTGCGCTTTGCGGAAACGCCTGATTTTGAAACCGCACTCGACCACGATGGCAACAACCAATATGAAGTTGAAGTGGCGGTCGATGACGGCAACGGTGGTTCTGACACGCAAGCCATTACGGTGGTGGTCAATAACCGCAACGACGCACCTGACGGTGTGGTGGTCATTGCTGGCCGCTTGGCACAAGGCGAAACCCTAACCGCCACCCACACCCTGTCCGATGCCGATGGTTTAGGCGACATCACCTATCAATGGTTCGCTGACGGCGTGGCGATTGACGGTGCTACCGGCGACAGTTTCACCCTGACGCAAGCACAAG
>CAZBNX010000065.1:0-8078 GCA_964493255.1 uncultured Pseudomonas sp. | reverse complement strand
GGGGGACGAGTTCGCGTAATAACGGTTTCAAAAAAGGGTAGTGCGTGCAGCCTAAAATGAGCGTGTCGCAGCCCGCTGCCAGTAGCGGCGCGACGTAACGGGTGAGCAGTTGGCGAGTTTCGGGGCTGTGTAAATCGCCGCGCTCGACGCATTCCACCAACCCCGGACAGGCTTGCGTCACCACATGCGCGGCTCCGGCAAATTGGTCGCGGAGGGTGGCGAAACGGGCGCTGGCTAACGTGCCGCTGGTGGCTAATACGCCAATCACGCCGCTGCGCGTTTGTGCGGCAGCGGGTTTTATCGCCGGTTCAAGGCCAAGAATGGGCACATTTGGATATTGCGCGCGTAAATCGGCAATCGCCGCGACCGTGGCTGTATTGCAGGCTAACACGAGGGCTTTTGCGCCCATCTCCAGCAAAAAGGCGCTGATTTTCCGGCAACGTGCGCGAATGTAGGCGGAGCTTTTTTCGCCATACGGGACGTGCCCGCTGTCGGCAACATAGAGGAGCGATTCGTTCGGTAACTGTGCGCGAATATCAGCCAACACCGACAAGCCGCCCACGCCCGAATCAAACACACCAACCGGCGCTTCACTCGGCATTCAGCGCCCCACACACGGCACATTCGGGGTCACGATGCACGCGCATTTCTCGGAAACGGCTGCTAACGGCGTCGATTAGCAGCAAACGCCCCACTAATGGGCGACCAAATTCAGCCACCAACTTGAGCGTTTCCAAGGCTTGCAGGCTGCCGACGATGCCCACTAACGGGCCAAGCACACCGGCTTCACTGCACGTTAATTCGCTGTCGGTGCCATCACCATATAAACAGTGATAACAAGGGCTGTCGTCGCGGCGCGGGTCGAAAACAGCCAACTGGCCTTCGGTACGAATCGCCGCACCGGAAACCAACGGCCTGCCCATCAATACGCAAGCGGCATTTAATGCCGCGCGGGTTTTGAAGTTATCGCAGCAATCCACCACCACATCGACGGCGGCCACAGCGTCGCTGAGCGCCTCGCCCTCCAGCGCATTAGGGAGCACATGCAACTGAATCAGCGGATTCAGCGCCCGCAAACGCGCAGCCGCAGAATCGGTTTTAGGCTGCCCAAGATGGGTGCTGTCGTGCAGGATTTGGCGTTGCAAATTGGTGAGGTCGAGGCGGTCAAAATCGGCAAGGTACAGGGTTCCGACACCCGCAGCGGCCAAATACAACGCCACCGGCGAGCCCAAACCGCCTAAGCCCACAATTAACACTTTCGCCGCTTTTAGCAGCGATTGCCCGACGATATCGACCTCTTTCAGCAAAATCTGCCGACTGTAACGCAGCAACTCTTCATCACTTAACGTCATCATCTGCGTTTCTCCACTGCCCTAACGTGATACGCCAGTTTCCGCCCAAATCGCGCCGACTTTCCACCGCATCAAACCCCGCCGCCATAAATAACGCCTGCACGGCGTCGGCTTGGTCGTAGCCGTGTTCGAGCAGCAACCAACCGCCTGCCAGCAAGTAAGCGGGTGCGGCGCGCACAATGTGGCGCACGTCATCTAATCCATCTGCGCCAGCCACCAACGCACTCAACGGCTCGAAGCGCACATCACCTTGCTGCAAATGGGGGTCATCAGCGGCGATATAGGGCGGATTACCGACAATCATCTGGAAACGTGTTTTTTCGTCGCTTAACGCCGAAAACCATGCACTGTGCAGAAAGCGCGCATTTTCTAACCCCAAACGCACCCGATTGCGCTCGGCCAAAGCGACGGCTTCCGGCACGCGGTCAACGCCCAGCAGTTGCCACGCCGGACGCTCACTCGCCAGCGCCAACGCAATCGCGCCGCTGCCAGTGCCCAAATCCAACACCGCGGCGGGCGTCGCGGGGCACAACGCCAACGCCGTTTCGACCAGCAATTCCGTGTCAGGGCGCGGAATGAGCGTGTGCGGTGCCACCTCTAAATTCAGCGACCAGAATCCCTGTTCACCCAACAAATAAGCCACCGGCTCTCCGGCACGACGGCGCGCCAGTAAGGCCAAAAACTGCGCCTGTTGCGCTTCGGTCGGGGTGTGTTCTGGCCATGTACGTAGAAAGCTGCGCGGCTTGCCCAATACCTGCGCCAGCAACAATTCAGCATCTAAACGCGGGCTAGATGATTCAGGAAGATGGGCGCTTTTTAGCAGCGTTTCGATGCTGTTCATCGCGGATTAGTCGCCTAAGGCTGCCAGTTGGTCCGCTTGGAATTCAACCAATAAAGGCTCAATCACCTGCTCAACCGCGCCGCTCATCACTTCATTTAAGGAGTAAAGCGTGAGGTTAATGCGGTGGTCGGTGACGCGGCCTTGCGGGAAGTTATAGGTGCGAATGCGCTCCGAGCGGTCGCCGGAACCGACCAGCAATTTGCGCGTATCGGAGATTTCTTTGTGCGCGGCGGCGTCTTGTTGGTCTTGCAGGCGCGCGGCCAGCCATGCCATCGCCTTAGCACGGTTTTTGTGCTGCGAACGCTCTTCCTGACATTCCACCACGATGCCGCTCGGAAGGTGCGTAATACGAATCGCCGACTCGGTTTTGTTGACGTGCTGCCCGCCCGCACCCGACGCACGGTAGGTATCGACGCGCAAATCAGCGGGATTGATTTCAATCGCGGCTTGTTCATCCGGTTCCGCTAACACGGCCACGGTACAGGCTGAGGTGTGAATACGGCCTTGCGATTCGGTGGCGGGCACCCGCTGCACCCGGTGCGCGCCCGACTCAAATTTCAGTTTGCCGTAGACGTTTTCGCCTTCCACACGCGCAATCACTTCTTTGAAACCGCCGTGCTCGCCTTCATTGGCCGAGAGCACTTCCACGCGCCAGCCCTGACGCTCGGCATAGCGCGAATACATGCGGAACAAATCACCGGAGAAAATCGCCGCCTCATCGCCGCCGGTACCGGCGCGCACTTCGAGGAACACGTTGCGCCCATCGCGCGGGTCTTTGGGTAACAACATGCGCTGTAATTGGGCATCGAGTGTTTCGAGCTGCGCTTTGGCGCTGCTGATTTCTTCTTCGGCCATTTCGCGCAAATCGGGGTCGCTGTCTTTGAGCAACAGTTGAGCTTCCGCCACATTTTCTTGCACCTGACGATAGGCCGTAAATGCGCCGACAACAGGCTCAATTTCGGCGTACTCCCGCGAATAGGCGCGAAACTTGTTTTGGTCAGTAATGATTTCGGCATCACCTAATAATGCGGTGAGCTCTTCAAAACGGTCTTGTAGAAGGTCGAGCTTTTTCAGCAACGAGGCTTTCATGGGGAGGTAAAACTCCAAACAACAGACGCCCTGCGCGCCCCACACAGGGCCTCGCTCGGCGGATTAGCGGGACTGCTCCGGCCCATCAAGGGCGAGCAATTCTTGAGCAACGGCCAACGCATCATGACGACCCGCCGCCGAGAATTTTTTGAGCTGCACACTCGGCGCATGCAGCAATTTATTGGTTAAACCGCGCGCCAACTGCGCCAACGCTTCTTCGGCGGGCGTGCCGTTATTCAACGCGCGCAACGCTTTAGCCAGCTCATCATCACGAACCAACTCGGCGCGGCGGCGATAACAGCGCAACAAATCCACGCTATCGCGCTCGCGCAGACGCTGCATAAATTCACCCACACCAACCAGCACCAACGCTTCAGCGGCGCGGGCGGCTTCTTGGCGATTACGCAAATTGTCGGCAATGACTTCATGCAAATCGTCTACGGTGTAGAGATAAACATCATCTAAATCAGCTACTTCCGGCTCAATATCACGCGGAACGGCAATATCCACCATAAACACCGGACGCCGCCGCCGCTGCTTGAGCGCCCGTTCTACCGCGCCTTTACCCAAAATCGGCAACGGGCTGGCGGTGGAACTAATCACGATGTCACTGTGAACGAGCTGCTCAGGAATGTCGGACAACAGCACCGCTTGCCCGCCGATTTCTTCCGCCAGCGCATGTGCGCGCTCTAGCGTGCGATTGGCCACCACGATGCGGCGCACCCCCTGTTCATGCAAATGCCGCGCAACCAGCGCAATGGTTTCCCCCGCACCAATCAGCAGCGCCTGACTACGGCTCAGATCGCTGAAAATTTGCTTGGATAAACTCACCGCCGCAAACGCCACCGATACCGGGTTTTCTCCGATGCGCGTGTCGGTGCGAACGGTTTTGGCGGTGTTAAAGGTGGCTTGAAATAAACGCCCTAATAAGGGGCCTAACGTGCCAGCTTCTTGCGCGTAACTGTAGGCATCTTTCATCTGGCCGAGAATTTGTGGCTCGCCCAAAATCATCGAATCCAGCCCGCACGCCACACGCATCATGTGCCGCACGGCGTCGTTATCGTTGTGAATGTAGGCGCAGGCGCGCAGTTCATTCATATCCAAACGGTGATAACCCGACAGCCACGCCAGCACCTCGTCAGCGTGGCCGTCGTTTAGGGCCAAATAAAGCTCGCTGCGGTTGCAGGTCGAGAGGATGGCAGCTTCTTGGCAGGTATCGAGCCTACACAGCTCTTGCAACGCATCAATGAGCTGCTCAGGGCCAAAGGCCACCCGCTCGCGAACTGCAACAGATGCCGTTTTGTGATTGATGCCGAGCGCAAGAAAGGCCATTCGCAAGTGCTGTGCTAAAGAAGTGGGGCGGCGATTGTCCTACTTAGGCCAAAGCAGGACAACAGGCCAAAACAGAACAACTGCCCGATAAGCGCCTTTGTGTCATCATGCCGCTCACTGCTGGCCAGTCTGTGAACCCTCATCATGAACAAATACGTTGCGCTGCTGGCGGCAGTTTTGCTGCTCAGTGGTTGCCAATCTTTACCTACGCCCGGGGCGCTCACCGCAGAGCCCACTCAAAAACCTACGCCTTCTGGTCCAACGGCACCGCCTACGGGGTCGTTTAGTCCCAGCACGTTACACGCCTTGCTGGTGGCTGAATTAGCGGGCCAGCGCGACCGCCTTGATTTGGCGTTAGATGGTTATTTGCAGCAAGCGCGCATCACACGGGATTCGGGCGTGGCTGAACGCGCCTACCGCATTGCCGAATACCTTGGCGACGATGACGCCTTGCTAGAAGCAGCCTTGTTATGGGCGCAAAGCGACAGCGGTTGGCTGGATGCACAACGGGCGGCGGCGATTC
The DNA here is from genome assembly GCA_964493255.1 of uncultured Pseudomonas sp. Lineage (GTDB taxonomy): Bacteria > Pseudomonadota > Gammaproteobacteria > Pseudomonadales > Pseudomonadaceae > Geopseudomonas. The sequence continues at coordinate 2,941 of CAZBNX010000065.1, read as the reverse complement.
AGTTGGCGCGCGATGGGCGACACGAAGAAGCCATGACCTATATGGAACACGTTCTAAACGCGCAAGGTGATACCAATTTTGATTTCTTGGCATTGTCCGCAGCGCGCTTAGATAAAACTACCCGTACAGGTTTATTGCGTAGTTTCGAGCGATTATTGACACGCTACCCAGCTAATCATCAATTAGTGTTTGGGCGTGCTGTTTTATTACAGCAAGCAGGCCAACCAGAAGAAGCATTAAAAAGCCTAGATAATTATCCCGCCAGTCAGCAGGAAATTATATTAATACTGTTACGCAGCCGTTTATTAGAAAGCATGGGCCGCAGCGACGAAGCCTTGCCTGTATTACGCAAAGGCATTCAACAAACACCAGATGACCGTCGTTTGCGTATTACCTATGCGCGCTTGCTGTTAATTAATGGTGAATTAGAAAGTGCGCGTGAACAGTTCGATGAAATGCTGCGCTTTAATCCTGAAGATGACGATTTACGCTTATCGTTAGCCATTATTCATGTAGAAGCTAAACACTGGCCCGAAGCACGCCGCGAATTTGAATACCTCCTCAAACGCGGTCAGCACAGTGATGCCGCGCATTTTCACCTTGGTCGCATTGCGGAGGCGCTGGGAAAACTCAACGAAGCTATTCACGAATATGGCGCGGTAGGGCCTAGCGAAGATTACTTAACAGCCCAACAGCGACGCAGCGAGTTACTGGCCAATGCCAACCGTCTGCCGGAAGCCTTGGAGCGATTAGCCGCCGCGCGTGAGCGTCATCCGGGTTATGCCCAAGCACTCTTTCAAATTGAAATTGACGTGCTTTCTCGGCATAACGAAACGCGCGCGTGGCAAAGCGCCGAACAAGCCATTTTGCAGTTCCCCACTGACGTGAATTTGCTGTACGCGCGCGCCATGTTGGCCGACAAACGCGGCGATATTCACAGCGTTGAACGTGATTTGCGCCTCATCCTAGACCGCGAGCCGGATAACGCGATTGCGCTGAATGCGTTGGGTTACACCCTCGCCAACCGCACGCAACGCTATGCCGAAGCGCGCCCGCTGATTGAACGCGCCTACGCCCTTAATCCCGAAGATCCGGCCATTTTGGACAGTTTGGGCTGGTTGGCGTATCGAGAAAACAACTTACCCGAAGCAGAACGCTGGTTACGCCAAGCCCTCGAACAGCAACAAAATGACGAAATTGCTGCTCATTTAGGCGAAGTGCTATGGCAGTCGGGACAGCAAAAAGCCGCGCGCGACGTGTGGCGCACAGCCCTTGAAGAGGCACCCGAGAGCCGTATCGTGCGCGATACCCTCCAACGCTTAACCGGAAAACGCGAGCCATGAAACACTACCGATTTTTGGTGATTGCCCTGTTGGCGTTACTCACCGGTTGCGCGGGCGTCACACCGCGCGAAGTCATTGAAGGGCAAGGCGATGCAGCGCAATGGCGCGCACATCGCCAGCAGTTAAGCGCATTAGATGCGTGGCAAATCAGCGGCAAAGTGGGCATTCAATCGGAGCAAAGTAATGGCAGCGGCACACTGTTTTGGCTGCAACGCCGTGATTATTTCGACATTCGTTTAGCCGGTCCGTTAGGCCAAGGCTCTACTCGCTTAACGGGGCGAGAAGGCGCGGTGGTGCTGGAAGTGGCTAACAAGGGGCGCTTTGAAGCGGCCTCCCCTGAAGCCTTGCTAGAAGCACAACTAGGCTGGCGCTTGCCGGTGAGCTATTTGCTGTGGTGGATTCGTGGCTTACCCGCCCCCGACACACCCAGCCAATTAACCCTCGACAGCGCCAGCCATCTCGCGCGTTTGGAGCAAGAAGGCTGGCGGGTTGAATACGGCACCTATCAGCAACAAAATGGATTTTGGCTACCCGAACGGCTGCGCCTTGAGGGGCGTGCAGGGCAACGCCTTGACGTCACCGTAGTGATTAAAGAATGGCAACCCCGTCAATTAGGGCAATGAGCTGCGCGTCATGAATACCTCGCTACCCTCTTCTGCAATGCCTGACGCGACGCTGGTGCTGCCTGCTCCGGCAAAGCTGAATTTGTTTTTGCACATCACCGGACGCCGCGCTGACGGCTATCACGAGCTGCAAACGCTGTTTCACTTTCTCGAAGAATGCGACTGGCTGGGTTTTCGTCCGCGTGATGATGGCCGCATTTGTTTGCACAGCGAGCTTACGGGCGTCGCCCATGACAGCAATTTAATCGTGCGCGCGGCGCGTTTACTGCAAGCACACAGCGGTTGCTCACACGGTGCCGACATTTGGTTAGAAAAAATTTTGCCGATGGGCGGCGGTTTAGGCGGTGGTAGTTCCGATGCGGCCACAACTTTGTTGGGTCTGAATCATCTCTGGAATCTGCGCCTGTCTTTGGATGAATTGGCTGCGTTAGGACTGCAATTAGGCGCGGATGTGCCGGTTTTTGTCCGTGGCCAAACGGCGTTCGCCGAGGGTGTCGGTGAGCGGCTAACACCGGTTGAATTAGCAGAATCATGGTATTTGGTGCTGATTCCCGATGTTTTTGTTAGCACGGCTGAGATTTTTTCCGCTCCAGAGTTGACACGAAACACGCCCATCATTAAATTTCGCGGCCAGCCCGAGGGGGGTAGTCGTAATGACTGCCAGCCCGTTGTCGAAGCGCGTTATCCTGCGGTAGCAGCGGCGCTGAAAATGCTAGGTGATTACACCCAAGCAACGATGACAGGCACTGGAGCTTGTGTGTTTGGGAGCTTCCCAAACCGCGAAGATGCTGATAAAGTCTCGCGCCAGCTTCCAGTCGAACTGAAACGCTTTGTAACAAAATCCTGTAATCTGTCAAAAGTTCACAGTTTGTTGCAGCGCAGTTAAACGGAGCAAATGCTGTAAAAGCTGTTTGAGCTATAGGGGCGTCGCCAAGTTGGTAAGGCAGCAGGTTTTGATCCTGCCATGCGTTGGTT
>CAZBNX010000064.1:0-8114 GCA_964493255.1 uncultured Pseudomonas sp. | reverse complement strand
GAAACGCTCATCGACCGCATTTACCACATTGACCGTGGTTACGAATGTATTGAAGAAAAACTGCAACTTCTCGGCGCGAAAATTCGCCGCGTACCGGGTTAAGGAGCTGTCATGCTGACGATTGCCTTATCGAAAGGCCGCATTTTGGATGACACCCTGCCGCTGTTGGCGGAAGCGGGCATTGTTCCAACGGAAAACCCGGATAAAAGCCGCAAGCTCATCATCCCCACCACACGCGATGACGTGCGTTTGCTCATCGTGCGCGCCACCGACGTGCCTACCTATGTCGAACATGGCGCGGCTGATTTGGGCGTGGCGGGTAAAGATGTGCTGCTGGAATGTGGCGCGGAGAATCTGTACGAACCTTTGGATTTGCGAATTGCACGCTGCAAGCTGATGACCGCCGGAAAAGTGGGCGCGCCAGAGCCGACCGGACGTTTGCGCGTGGCGACGAAATTCGTCAATGTGGCTAAACGCTATTACGCCGAACAAGGCCGCCAAGTGGACATTATCAAGCTGTACGGTTCGATGGAGTTAGCGCCTTTGGTGGGCTTGGCCGATAAAATCATCGACGTCGTTGATACCGGAAATACCTTGCGCGCCAATGGGTTAGAGCCTCAAGAGCTGATTTGTCACGTCACATCGCGCTTAGTGGTTAATAAAGCCTCGATGAAGATGCAGCACGCACGCATTCAGGCGCTTATCGACACGCTGCGTAATGCGGTTGAATCACGACACCCCGCCTAAATGCTCGTTTAAGCCTATCCGTGTCATAGCGAAAATGTCGGGTGCCCGCGCGGATGGCTTGTTAGTCTGGCGGCACCCGAATTAACGCCAATCATGAGGCCCGTTATGACAGCACCTCTCGCTATTCGTCGCTTAGACGCCTCCGCTCCGCAGTTCGCGCGTCAGCTTGACCAGCTTTTGAGCTGGGAAAGTGTGTCTGACGATGCCGTTAATCAGCGTGTACTCGACATTATTCGCGCCGTGCGTGAGCGCGGTGATGCTGCTGTGGTTGAGTTCACGCAGCGTTTTGATGGCGTAGAAGCCACCACCATGGCCGAGCTGATTTTGCCGCGTGAGCGTCTGGAGTTAGCCCTGACGCGCATCAGCGCCGAGCAGCGCACCGCATTGGAGCAAGCCGCCGAGCGCGTGCGCCTGTACCACGAGCGTCAACGCCAAGATTCATGGACGTATACCGAAGCGGATGGCACCGTTTTGGGGCAACAAGTTACTCCCCTCGACCGTGCGGGTTTATACGTTCCCGGTGGCAAAGCGGCGTACCCTTCTTCTGTTTTGATGAACGCGATTCCGGCCAAAGTGGCGGGCGTGGCAGAAGTGGTGATGGTCGTGCCAACGCCGCGCGGCGAATTAAATGAGCTGGTGTTGGCGGCGGCCTGTGTGGCGGGCGTTGACCGCGTGTTTACCGTTGGCGGCGCGCAAGCGGTGGCGGCGTTGGCGTATGGCACCGAAAGCGTGCCGCAAGTCGATAAAATCGTTGGGCCGGGCAACATTTATGTAGCCACCGCCAAGCGCCATGTGTTTGGCCAAGTGGGTATCGACATGATTGCGGGGCCATCAGAAATTTTGGTGGTTTGTGATGGTCAAACGGACCCTGATTGGATTGCGATGGATTTGTTCTCGCAAGCCGAACACGACGAAGACGCCCAATCTATTTTGGTCAGCCCTGACGCGGCGTTTCTTGACCGCGTTGCCGACAGCATTGCGCGCCTGTTGCCCACGATGGAACGCGCCGAAATTATTCGCACTTCATTGGAGGCGCGTGGTGCGTTGATTCAAGTGGCGGATATGGAAGAGGCCATTACGGTGGCTAATCGCATTGCGCCGGAACACTTGGAATTATCCGTCGAAGACCCGCAAGCATGGCTGCCGAAAATTCGTCACGCGGGCGCGATTTTCATGGGGCGCTACACCGCCGAGGCGCTCGGTGATTACTGTGCAGGCCCGAACCACGTTCTGCCCACGTCTGGCACGGCGCGTTTCTCATCGCCGCTGGGTGTGTACGACTTCCAAAAACGCTCCTCGATTATTTTCTGTTCTGCTGAAGGTGCATCGGAGTTGGGTAAAACCGCGTCGGTGTTAGCGCGAGGCGAATCCCTGACCGCGCACGCGCGCAGTGCTGAATTCCGCATTAAATAAACCCCATTCACTGCTGCGAGGAGAGAAGGGCGTGAGCAAATTTTGGAGCCCTTTCGTAAAAGACTTGGTGCCGTATGTGCCGGGCGAACAACCGAAAATGGAGCGGCTGGTTAAGCTCAACACGAACGAAAACCCTTACGGCCCTTCGCCCAAGGTGCTGGAAGCGATTCGTGCCGAGTTGGGCGATAACCTGCGCCTGTACCCCGACCCCAACGCGGATGGTTTGAAACACCGTATCGCTGACTATTACGGCGTGCAGACCAATCAAGTGTTTGTTGGTAATGGTTCGGATGAGGTGCTGGCGCATATTTTTCACGCGCTGTTTCAGCATGATGCGCCGCTGTTATTCCCCGATATTAGTTACAGCTTTTACCCGGTGTATTGCGGCCTGTATCGCATTCCTTTTGAAGCAGTGCCGCTGGATGAGCAGTTTTGCATCAACGTGGCGGATTACGCGCAGCCCAATGGCGGCATTATTTTCCCCAATCCGAATGCACCCACCGGCTGCCTGTTGCCACTGACGATGATTCGTCAGTTGTTGGAGCAAAACCGTGACAGCGTTGTCGTGGTGGATGAGGCGTATGTCGATTTTGGCGGTGAAACGGCGATTGCGTTGGTCAACGAATACCCGAATTTGTTGGTGACACAAACGCTGTCGAAATCGCGCTCATTGGCGGGGTTGCGCGTCGGTTTGGCGGTCGGGCACGCGGATTTGATAGAAGCGTTAGAGCGGGTCAAAAACAGCTTTAACTCGTATCCGCTTGACCGTTTGGCGTTGGTGGGTGCGGTGGCTGCGTTTGAAGATGAAGCCTATTTTCAGCAAACCTGTCAGGCGGTCATCAATAGCCGTCAGCAAATCGTCGCTGATTTGCAGCAATTAGGCTTTGATGTGTTGCCATCGGCGGCTAACTTCGTGTTTGCGCGACACGGTGAGCGCGATGCTGCGGAATTGGCGGCGGCCTTGCGTGAGCGTGGCGTGATTGTGCGTCACTTCCGTCAGGAGCGTATCAAGCAATTTTTACGCATCACGATTGGCAATGACGAACAAAACGCAGCGCTCCGTGACGCACTGACGGAAATTCTCGCGTAATACGCGCAGTAGAAACGGCACCTTCAGGGTGCCGTTTTTTGTGGCGTACTTAGCGACGCGCGGGCTGTGAAGGTCGCACTTCGACCGTCATCACGAGGCTTTGTTGTACGCCATCGCGCATAAAGTCGAGGCGCAGCGGTGTGCCGGGTTTTAAGCGCGCCACATGGTTCATCGCTTGATAGCCGTCGCTGACCGCCTCGCCGTCAATCGCTAAAATGACATCTCCCGGCTGCATTCCCGCTTGCAACGCGGGGCTGTTGCGATACACCCGCGCCACGACCATGCCGGAGCGGTGATTTAGCCCTAATGCTTCAGCCAATTCGCTGGTTAAGGGTTGCACTTCAATCCCGACCCATCCGCGAATAACGCGGCCATTTTCAACAATTGCGTTCATGACTTCCTGCGCCAAGCGCGTTGGAATGGCAAAGCCAATGCCTTGCGAGCCGCCCGAACGGGAAAAAATCGCGGTATTGATGCCAATTAGCGTGCCATCGGTGTCGATGAGTGCGCCGCCAGAATTGCCCGGATTGATGGCGGCATCGGTTTGGATGAAATCTTCAAATGTGTTTAACCCCAGTTGATTGCGTCCCGTGGCGCTAATAATGCCGATGGTGACGGTCTGGCCAACGCCAAACGGGTTGCCAATCGCTAACGCCACATCCCCGATGCGAATACTGTCCGAGCTGCCCAGTGCGATAACGGGCAGATGCTCAAGGTCGATTTTGAGTACGGCCAAATCCGTTTCGGGGTCACTGCCGACTAAACGCGCCACGGTTTCACGACCATCACGCAGCGCCACGACAATCTGGTCAGCGCCGCTGACGACGTGGTTATTGGTCAATAAATAGCCTTGCTCACTGACAATAACGCCGGAGCCTAAACTGGACTCAAGTCGTTGTTGTTGCGGTAATTCTTCACGAAAAAAACGCTTTAATTGCGGGTCAGTTGCCAGCGGATGACTGGGGTTATCGACAAATTTGCTGGTGTATAAATTCACCACCGCAGGCGCGGCGTGCTCCACTGCTGTGTTATAGGACACCGGCGCAGAGGGGTTGACTGCGTGGGATGGCAACCAGCCGTGCGGCCCTAATCCAACCCAACTCGGAAAGGCTTGCATCAACAGTAAAGCCAGCAACACCCCCGACACTGTAGGCCAGAAGAAAGAGCGGAGTGTGTGGAGCATGAGGCATCCTTTGGGTTGCAGGGGCGAGGGTGGCTGATTAAGGTGCCGCATTATACGAGGCTGGATAGCGTCCAGCATTCACCGATGTTGAGGAGTGTTCCGCATGGCTGTTGCGTTAAAAACTTTATTGGCCGAAATAGACCGCTATTTAGAGCCTGCCAAAATTAACGATTACTGCCCAAATGGGTTGCAGGTTGAAGGCCGCGACAGCGTGCAACGCATTGTGACGGGTGTCACCGCGTGCCAAGCCTTGCTGGACGCCGCCGCTGATTTGAACGCCGATATGGTGTTGGTGCATCACGGTTTTTTCTGGAAAAACGAAAATCCGTGTGTCGTTGGTATGAAGCAGCGGCGCTTAAAAACTTTACTTATCAATGACATGAATCTGGTGGCGTATCATCTTCCGTTAGATATTCATCCAGAAGTGGGCAATAACGCGCAGCTTGCCCAGCGTTTGGGATTGGTGATTGACGGGCCGCTAGAACCTAATAATCCGCGTTCGATTGGATTGGTTGGGCATTTGCCGGAGCCGCTGCAACCGGCTGATTTTGCCGTGCATGTTGGGCGCGCGTTGGGGCGTGAGCCGCTGTTAGTGGCGGGTAATGCACCGATTAAGCGCGTGGCGTGGTGCACCGGCGGCGCGCAAGGCTACATTGAGCACGCGATTGCGGCGGGTGTGGATGCGTACATCACGGGCGAAGTGTCAGAATCGACCGTACACAGCGCGCGCGAAAATGGTTTGAGTTTCTTGGCGGCAGGCCATCACGCGACGGAGCGTTATGGCGTGCAAGCCTTGGGTAATTGGTTGGCGCAGCGTTTTGCGTTAGAGCATCTATTTATTGAAATTGAAAATCCGGTTTAATAACGGGCTAGTTTCTATCTATAGAATTATTGCTTCTATTTTTTTGACTTATTAGAAGCACAGGGGCGTGTTATCGTGCGCCTTACGTCCGCGACCCGTAGGTCGCAATCCGTCTGTCTTATGTGAGTAGCCATGGTCGACAAACTGACGCATCTAAAACAGTTGGAGGCGGAAAGCATCCATATCATTCGAGAGGTTGCTGCCGAGTTCGACAACCCGGTAATGCTGTATTCCATCGGCAAAGATTCTGCCGTGATGCTGCATTTAGCGCGTAAAGCGTTCTTTCCGGGGAAACTGCCTTTCCCTGTGATGCACGTTGATACCCGCTGGAAATTCCGTGAAATGTATGAATTCCGCGACAAAATGGTCGCGGAAATGGGGTTGGATTTAATTACCCACATTAACCCCGAGGGCATCGCGCAAGACATCAACCCCTTTACGCATGGCAGCGCCAAGCACACCGACATCATGAAAACCGAAGGGCTGAAGCAAGCCCTTGATAAATATGGTTTTGATGCGGCATTTGGTGGCGCGCGTCGTGATGAAGAAAAGTCGCGTGCTAAAGAGCGCGTGTATTCTTTCCGCGACAGCAAGCACCGCTGGGACCCTAAAAATCAGCGCCCTGAGCTGTGGAATGTCTATAACGGCAAGGTGAAAAAGGGCGAATCTATTCGCGTTTTCCCGCTGTCTAACTGGACTGAGCTGGATATTTGGCAATACATCTATTTAGAAGGCATCCCGATTGTGCCGCTGTATTTTGCCGCTGAACGTAACGTGATTGAGAAAAATGGCACCCTCATCATGATTGATGATGACCGCATTCTTGAGCACCTCAGCGACGAAGAAAAAGCGCGCATTCAGAAGAAAATGGTGCGTTTCCGTACCCTCGGCTGCTATCCGCTGACCGGCGCGGTCGAGTCAACCGCCATGACTTTGCCAGAAATCATTCAGGAAATGCTCCTGACGCGCACCTCGGAACGTCAAGGCCGTGTGATTGACCACGACCAAGCCGGTTCGATGGAAGAAAAGAAACGTCAGGGTTACTTCTAAGGGTTTCGCATCATGTCGCATCAATCTGATTTGATTAGCGAGGACATCCTCGCCTATTTGGCGCAGCACGAGCGTAAAGAGCTGCTGCGTTTTTTGACCTGCGGTAACGTCGATGACGGTAAAAGCACGCTGATTGGTCGCCTGCTGCACGATTCCAAAATGATTTATGAAGACCATTTGGAAGCCATCACGCGCGATTCAAAAAAAGTTGGCACCACCGGCGATGACGTGGATTTGGCGCTGCTGGTAGACGGCCTGCAAGCCGAGCGCGAGCAGGGCATTACCATCGACGTGGCGTACCGCTATTTCAGTACCGCCAAGCGTAAATTCATCATCGCGGACACGCCCGGCCACGAGCAATACACGCGCAACATGGCCACCGGCGCTTCCACCTGTGACCTTGCGATTATCCTGATTGATGCTCGTTACGGCGTGCAAACCCAAACCCGTCGCCATAGCTACATTGCGTCGTTGTTGGGTATTAAGCACATCGTGGTGGCCATCAACAAAATGGACCTCAAAAACTTCGACCAGAATGTTTTTGAAGCCATCAAAGCGGATTATTTGCAATTCGCTGACCGCATTGGCATGAAGCCCAGCTCGCTGCATTTCGTGCCGATGTCAGCGCTGAAGGGCGATAACGTCGTTAATAAATCCGAGCGTTCGCCGTGGTACGACGGCCAATCGCTGATGGAAATCCTTGAAACGGTTGAAGTTTCTGCCGACCGTAATTTAAGCGACATGCGTTTTCCGGTGCAGTACGTCAACCGTCCTAACCTGAATTTCCGGGGATTTGCCGGTACGTTGGCCAGCGGCATCGTGCATAAAGGCGATGAAATCATGGCGCTGCCGTCAGGCAAGGTGAGCCGTGTTAAATCCATCGTGACCTATGAAGGTGAGCTGGAGCAGGCCATTCCCGGCCAAGCCGTCACCCTGACGCTGGAAGATGAAATTGACGTTTCTCGCGGAGATATGTTGGTTCATGCCGACAATCGCCCGCAAGTGACGGAAAACTTCGACGCCATGCTGGTGTGGATGGCTGAAGAGCCCATGCTGCCCGGCAAGAAATACGACATCAAGCGCGCCACGAGCTACATTCCCGGCAACTTTGTGGGCATTGAGCACCGCGTTGACGTCAACACGCTGGAGCAAGTGCCAGCGGGTGAATTGAAGCTCAACGAAATCGGCAAAGTGCGTGTGAGTTTGGATGCGCCGATTGCGTTGGACGGCTACGACTACAACCGTACAACCGGCGCGTTTATCGTCATTGACCGTTTGAGTAACGTCACGGTAGGCGCGGGCATGATTGTCGCGGCACCGTTAGCAGGGCAAAACAGCGACCACCACCATGGTGCGTTGGCGCATGTCAGCCTTGAAGAGCGTGCGGCGCGCTTTGGTCAGCAGCCTACGACGGTGCTGTTTACGGGCTTATCCGGTGCCGGAAAATCCACGCTGGCGTATGCCGTTGAACGTAAATTGTTCGACAGCGGTCGTGCGGTGGCGGTGTTGGATGGCCAAAATCTGCGCCAAAACATGACGCAGGCGCTCGCCAGCGACCGTGCTGGGCGTACGGCGAATTGGGTGCTCGGCGCGCAAATCGCCAAGCAGTTCAACAATGCGGGTTTGCTGACGTTGGCGGCATTTGTGGCCCCCGCCACACAAGGCCGTGATGACGCGAAAGCGATTGTGGGTGCCGAGAACCTAGTGACGGTCTATGTGCAGGCGTCTCCGCAAGCCTGCCGTGAACGTGACCCTCAAGGCGTGTATGC
>CAZBNX010000063.1:0-8425 GCA_964493255.1 uncultured Pseudomonas sp. | reverse complement strand
TGGCTATCGACGGTCCGTTGCAATACGACGCGGCTTCCGTGCTGAGTGTGGGTCGTCAAAAAGCGCCAAACAGCAAAGTGGCCGGTCAGGCCACGGTGTTCATCTTCCCAGACTTGAACACGGGTAACACAACGTACAAAGCGGTTCAGCGCAACGCGAATTGCTTGAGCGTAGGCCCCATGCTGCAAGGTTTGGCCAAGCCAGTGAACGACTTGTCTCGCGGTGCGTTGGTTGAAGATATTGTGTTCACCATCGCGCTGACGGCGTTGCAAGCGGCCAGTCAAGCGGCACAAAAAGCCGCCGCAGCCGCGCAGTGAGTTGAAACGGTAGCGAATTTCGTCGATTGGCGGTAATTTTCGACGAAGTTCGACTAAAGGCGTAATTGACGAGAGAAAAAAAATCTCTAAAATTGCCGCCATGCCTCGATGGCGGAATCGGTAGACGCAGCGGATTCAAAATCCGCCGCTGGCGACAGCGTAAGAGTTCGAGTCTCTTTCGGGGCACCAAATACATAAAAAACCGGCTTTTTAGCCGGTTTTTTATTGCCTTCCGTTTGGCAGGTCTTCTGTGCGGTGCTTGCCCGCTCCACGTTTGGGAGGCAATGTTCTGTCATCTACACGGAAGCGCCTTTCATGCCCAAACGTCTGCTCACCCCTCAGGGGGAATTTCCTCGCGCTAGTCTGGCTCGTCGTTTGGCGGCCATGTTCTACGATTTCTTATTGTGTGTGGCCATGCTGATGGTCGTCGCCTTGGCCTATCAACAGGGCGTGCTGCGCTTGATATATGGCAGCGAGCAATTAATGGCGATGTCGCAAGCGGGTGCGCTAGACCGCGACCCTTTGTTGGGCAGCTTGATGCTGCTTAGTTTGTTTGCATTCTTCGCTAAGTTTTGGACGCACAACGGCCAAACGCTGGGTATGCAGGTATGGGGCGTGCGCGTACAAAATGCAGATGGTTCTCCCATAGACCTGTGGCAATCCCTGTTGCGTTTTTTTGTCGCTATTGCGTCATGGTTGCCCGCTGGTTTGGGATTCATTTGGATGCTGTGGGATAAAAAAGGCACATGGCACGACCGCTATTCAGAGAGCGTCGTGGTGCAGCTTCCCAAACGCAAAAAAAACTAACCCAACCAGCGCAGAAAAAGCGCGCTTAACCCGCGCGCTTGAGTAGCCACAGCCCGGCCAGCGCACATATCGCCGCTGGAATCAGCACCGCCAGCAAGGGCGAGAAACCAAAAACCAAGCTGGATGGCCCCAGTAAATCTTGGCCAATTTTGAACACAAACCCGATGACTACGCCGGTAAATAATCGTTGCCCCATCGTTACCGAACGCAGTGGGCCGACAATAAAAGAAATGGCTAATAATACTAACGTGGCTGTTGCGATGGGTTGCAGAGCTTTATTCCAGAAGGCTAACCAATAACGGTTTCCATCTTGTCCTTGTTGTTCTAAATGCGTGGCATAGCGCCACAGTCCTTGCATAGATAAAGATTCTGGGTCTACGGCAATTACGCCCAGTAATTGGGGGTCTAAAGTAGCTTGCCAGCATTCTTCTTTATTAGTAATAACTTCGCTATGCGTGGCGTGAATATACGTTGTAGCGACTTCATATAAGCGAATGCAGCTCTCTTCAAAACGTGCTTTTTTAGCAAAACTAGCACTCGTAAGACGACGGTTTTCATCAAAACGGTAGCGAGTAACACTTAATAAAGTGCCATCGGGTTGTACTGAATTGATATGAATAAATTCATCGCCTTGACGTAACCAAGGGCCTTTTCGCTGGCTTTGTGGCGTGCCGTCATCTTGTAATAGCGCGCGCCGACTTTCTGCTAGGCTTTCGCTGGCGGGTACAATGTATTCTCCTAATACCATACTGGCCAGCATGATAATTAAAGTAGGTTTCATGACAGCCCACAAAATACGCTGCAAAGAAATGCCTGCCGCGCGCATAACAATTAACTCGCTATGGCTGGCCAGTGCCCCTAATCCAACAAGGCACCCAATTAATGATGCCATAGGTACTAATTCGTAAATGCGTCGTGGGCTACTTAATATAACGTAAAAAAGGGCTTCAAGCAGGGTATAGCGATGAGAAAGTGTGCGTAATTCGTCGATAAGTACAAATAAAATACTTATTCCGGTAACGATACTCAGCACGGCTACAGTACCTAACAACACACTGCGCCCAATATAGCGGTCGAGTAAACGCATAGTTAGGTTCTCGATGATGTCCGGTATTGAATCCAGCGTAAATGCAAAGATTCCCGAAATAATAAGAATAATCCCAATGCTAAGAAGAGAGCATGTATCCACCACATACCGACAAGCGGGGGTATTTTGCCTGTTTCTATGAAACTGCGCGCAGTAATAAGCAAGGCCAAATATGTCATGTATAAGACGATGGCGGGTAATAATCGTGCAAAACGACCTTGGCGGGGTCTAACGTAAGCTAAAGGCACGGCCAGTAACGTGACAATAAAGGCAACCAAGGGCATAGATAAACGCCATTGCAGTTCGGCGATATGTTCTGGATTATCACTATTAAAGAGGTGGCGCGTAGGCATTGAATCACGCTCGATAAGACTGGCGCTAAATTCAGGTTTAGGCAATAAAGCGCCATAACGGTCGTAATGAATAACTTGGTAATTGGCTTGGCCGGGCAAGCCATCATAACGATACCCGTTTTCTAAAACTAAATAACGATTACCGTCGGGTTGTGTTTCGATGCGGCCACTGTCAGCCATGAGTAACGAAATAGGCGGTTTTTTCTCATCTTTAGTAGCGCGTTTTTGTTCTGAGATAAATACGCCGCTTAATTCATGCCGTTCGCTGGAGAGTGTTTCGGTATATACCACGCGCGTGCTGCCGCGCATGGATTGGAAACGCCCCGGCATTAGCACATCAAATTCACTCATTTTGTCTTGGTTTGTTAAAATTTGCTCGACACGCGCATAGCCATACGGCGTGACCGCAAGGCTGAACCAACCTGACAGCAGCGCAACTAACGCAGCCGGTGCAAGTGTCCAGCGCAATAAGCGCGTTTGGCTTATACCGGCGGCTGAAAGCGCGCTCATCTCTGATTCGACATACATTCGGCCATAAACCAGCAAAATACTGATAAATAAACCGAGCGGCAAAATCAGTTGTAGCGTGCCCGGAATACGGTACGCCATGATGGCCAGCAAGGCACCGGGATCAAATTGGCCTTGGGCAGCTTGTGCCAAGTACTTAACGAAACGCCCGCTCATGATAATAACTAACAGAACGGCGCTGACCGCTAAGAGTGTTTTCAACACATCGCGGGAGAGGTAACGAAAGAGAATCAAGGGCAGAAGGCTCCAGGGTTGCCAGATTTAGGGCGCAACCTTCAGACTAGCGAGAAGTACCGCGCCGACCTGTGGCGTCTAGCCTGAGAAACATGGGATCGGCATTATCCTGCAATACCATCTGTTTGTCTTGAGACTCCCTCCATGCAATTTCTTGTCAAAACGGTTCGTGCAGAAGCATCTAAAACGGCCACGCTGGTGCTGGCTATCGCGGAAGGTCGTCCGCTGGAAGGTGCAGCCTTGGCCATCAATATGGTCAGCGATGGCGCTTTGGACGCGGTGTTACAGCGCGGCGATTTAACCGGCAAACTCGGTCAAACGCTGTTGTTGCAAGGCTTGCCCGGTGTGCGTGCGGAGCGCATTTTGTTGGTCGGTTGTGGCGCGGATGAAACCCTCAGCGAGCGCAGTTTCCGCAAAGTGGCCGCTGCAACCCTGAGCGCCTTGCGTGGCATCAATGGCCGTGATGCCGCGCTCACCCTGACTGATTTAGCCGTCAAAGACCGCGATGCTTACGGCAAAGCGCGTCTGCTGGCCGAAGTGTTGGCGGATGGCGTGTATGTGTTTGACCGCTTCAAAAGCGAAAAAGCCCCGGCGCTCACACTGGAAAAAATCGTATTGCTGGGCGATGAAAGCACCGCTGCGGAACTCGGTTTAGGTGCAGAACATGCCAACGCGATTGCCTTAGGCATGGCGTTCACCCGTGATTTGGGCAATTTGCCGCCTAACGTGTGTCATCCCACCTATTTGGCGGAAGAGGCCAAAACCTTAGCTAAAGGCCGCAAATCGCTGAAAGTTGAGGTGCTGGATGAGAAAAAAATCCGTGAATTGGGCATGGGCGCGTTTTGGGCCGTCGCGCAGGGCAGTGAACAGCCGCCGCGCCTAATTGTGCTGAATTATCAAGGCGCTAAGAAATCAGAGAAGCCATTCGTTTTGGTCGGCAAAGGCATCACCTTTGATACCGGCGGCATTAGCATCAAGCCTTCTTTGGGCATGGATGAAATGAAATACGACATGTGCGGCGCGGCCAGTGTGTTGGGCGCATTCCGCACGTTGGTGGAGTTGGAATTACCGCTCAACGTGGTGGGGATTTTGGCCTGTGCGGAAAACATGCCCGGCGGCGGTGCCACTCGCCCCGGCGACATCGTGACCACAATGAGCGGTAAAACGGTGGAAATTCTCAACACGGATGCCGAAGGCCGTTTAGTGCTCTGTGATGCACTGACTTACGCCGAACGCTTCAAACCGCAAGCGGTGATTGACATCGCCACCCTCACTGGCGCGTGCATTACTGCGTTGGGCAGCCAAACCACTGGCTTGCTCGGCAACGATGATGCACTGGTGCAGCAGTTGTTAGGCGCCGGTCAGAAGGCGGGAGACCGTGCGTGGCAGTTGCCGTTATTCGATGAATACCAGGAGCAATTAGACAGCCCCTTCGCCGACATCGCCAACATTGGCGGTCCGAAAGCGGGCACCATCACAGCGGCGTGCTTTTTATCGCGTTTCGCCAAGCAATATGCGTGGGCACATTTGGACATTGCAGGCACAGCATGGATTAGCGGTGGCAAAGACAAGGGCGCAACAGGTCGCCCGGTACCGCTGCTGACGCAATACCTGCTCGACCGCTGCCAGTAAACACAGGACAGGCCGAGGCGTAAGCGTCGGCCTGACGGCATGGTATGCAGATCGATTTTTATCTTCTCCCCGACAATGACGACGCATCGCGCGTGTTGTACGCCTGCCGTTTAGCGGCGAAAGCGTGGCGCGCGGGGCATCGTTTGTACCTTAATTGCCGCGATGCCCAACAATGCGAAGCCGTAGATGAGTTGCTGTGGTCATTTAGCGCGACGCATTTTGTGCCGCATCAACTGGCGCGCGTCGGGTTAGATGCGCCGATTGTGCTGGCGCACGGTGAAGATGCAGGCGGGCAACAGGATTTTTTGCTAAACCTAAACGAGCAAGTACCGCCGTTTTTTGCGCGTTTCTCTCGCGTGGCTGAAGTAGTCAATCAACAGGCTGATGTAAAAGCAGCGTTGCGCGAAAGTTATCGTTTTTATTGTCAGCACGGTTATCAGCCGCGCCATTTGTCGGTGTAATTCACGAGTCCACGATGTCCAACGGTTTCATTTCTAAGGATAAATTTCCCGTGTTAGAGGATGTTGTCGTGGATATTGCGGCTATTCCGGTCTTGTCCGATGTCATTGAAGACGCGGTTGATACGGTATTTCCCGTGTTAGAGCAGGCTGTCACTGCACCGCCGCCCGCCACTCCTGAACCGCCGAGCGTACCGTCTGCGGAATCGTTGGCGCGGATTGAGGTGGAATTGCAGGCCATGACACGAAAAATTGTCGATGACATCGTGGCGGCACATTTGCCGCGTCTAGAACAAGAACTGCGCGACCGGCTGGACGCGCAGTTAAGTCGGTTGCTGCGGGTGGCGCGACGCTGAATTATTCCGTCGCTTGGGCGTCGTATCCGGCTTCATCCAGCAGCGCGATGATGCGCGCGGCTTCCAGTGTGCTTTCGACGCGCACCTGAGCGGTGCTCAAATTCACTTCGACGCGGGCGAAAGGGTCTTGTTGTTGAATGGCGGTTGTCACCGCTTTGACGCAATGTCCACAGGACATGCCTTGCACGTTGAATAGTTGCATCGTTGCAGACTCCAAAACGAAATGGCTTAGGGTGCGTGCCTTTTTCGCCTTGTCAGCGCCCAGCCGTCAAGACATCTTCGCGAGGCTTTTATGACGCACCCAGCGCCCGAGTGTCAGTACACCCTCAGTATTCAAGGCATGACGTGCGCCGCCTGTGCCGCACGCATTGAGCGCCTGTTTAAGCGCCTTCCTGATGTAGAAAGTGCCACGGTGAGCCTCGCTAATGAGCGCGCGCAGGTGCAATTTTCACAACCACATTCCGCGCAAATTCTGTTGGATACGCTGCAAAAAGCCGGTTTCAGCGGCGCTGTTTTTCACGCCGAACAGTCGCGCGAACCCTCTGCGGAGGCTTCATCAGCGCCTACGGTTTGGCCAGTTTTTTGGGCATTGCTTCTAGCATTTCCTTTGATATTCAACATGATAGCCATGTGGTTGGGTTGGCATTGGATGCTGCCTGCATGGCTGCAATGTGCGTTGGCAACGCCTGTGCAATGTGCGTTAGGCGCGCGTTTCTACCGTGCTGCATGGCAGGCGCTGAAAACCGGCGGCAGCAACATGGACCAGTTGGTGGTGTTGGGGACAACAGCGGGCTATGGCCTGAGCCTGTATCTCTGGTGGCAAGCGCCGCCGGATGCCATGCCGCATCTGTATTTTGAATCGTCGGCGGTGGTGATTGCGTTGGTGCTGTTGGGTAAATACCTCGAAGCACGCGCCCGACGTCAAACGGGGGAAGCGTTACGCGCGTTGGAGGCGTTGCGTCCCACGTTGGCTACGCGCTGGCAATCCGGTGAAGAGCAGCGTATTCCCATTCAAGAGGTGCAAAAAGGGGATTGCTTGCGGGTGCGTCCCGGCGAACGTATTCCGGTGGATGGCCTTGTTTTAGAAGGAGAAAGTCAGGCAGACGAAGCGTTAATCAGCGGTGAAAGTTTGCCAGTGATGAAAGCGCCGGGCGCGGGTGTTACGGGCGGTACGCTCAACGGTGATGGGGTGTTATTGATTCGCGCCACAGCGGTTGGGCGCGGTAGTTTGTTGTCTTGCATTATTGAAGCTGTTGAACACGCACAAGCCGCCAAGCCGCCGGTGCAGCGTCTAGTAGACCGCATCAGCCAGTTTTTTGTGCCCGCTGTGGTGGTGCTGGCGCTGTGTACGGGCATCGGTTGGTGGTGGGCTGGCGCTGCTTTAGAAACGGCACTGTTAAACGCGGTGAGCGTGTTGGTCATTGCGTGTCCGTGTGCGCTGGGGTTGGCAACTCCCGCCGCGATTATGGCCGGAACGGGTGTGGCGGCGCGGCACGGTATTTTGATTCGTGATGCCGCTGTTTTAGAAAATGCGCCGCGTGTGACACAGGTGGCTTTTGATAAAACCGGCACCCTGACTTCTGGGCGACCACAGGTGACGGAATGTTTCGCCCCCGATGGCAACGCCGACGGCGTATTACAAACAGCGGGCGCCTTGCAGCAAGGCAGTGAGCACCCGTTGGCGCGCGCGGTGTTGCAGGAGTGCCAAGCGCGTGGGTTATCGGTTGTGGCGGCTACGCAGGTGCGCGCCTTGCCGGGTTGCGGTATTCAGGGGCAGGTCGATGGGCAGTCGGTGTTATTGGCCAGCACGCGCTATCTCGACACGTTAGGCGTTAATCGCCACGCATTCGACGCAATAAGCACCGATTGGCAGGCGCAGGGTTACAGTATTTCGTGGTTATTAGACACGACCGCCGAGCCGTTCATTAGGGGCGTGCTGGCGTTTGGTGATGCCTTGCATCCGGGGGCGGTGCAGGCGGTGGCGGCGCTTAACATGCGGGGAGTGCGCGTCAGTGTATTGAGCGGCGATAACGTGGGCAGTGTGGCGCGGGTTGCGCGTGCGGTACATGCGGATGAGCACCATGCGGAGCAATTACCTACCGATAAGCTCGCCATGATTAACGCATGGCGCGCCGGTGGTACTGTGGTGGCGATGGTGGGCGATGGGTTAAATGATGCGCCCGCATTAGCCGCTGCGGATGTGGGTATTGCGATGGGCAGCGGCACTGATGTGGCGATGCACACGGCGGCTATTACCTTGCTTCGCAGCGACCCGCGTCTGGTTTCTGCTGCGTTAGATATTTGTCAGCGCACGCTGCGGCGTATTCGGCAAAATTTATTTTGGGCGTTTGCTTACAATGTAATTGGTATTCCGTTGGCAGCGTTTGGTTTATTAAATCCCATGGTAGCGGGCGCGGCGATGGCGTTATCAAGCGTATGCGTGGTGAGTAATGCGCTGCTATTAAGGTATTGGCGACCCGTTATAGAAAAGCCCCTGAATCAAACACGTTAATAAGTTAGATTCAGGGGCTTGTGTGAGATTTAATTAATTAAAATTTATAACCCACATTTGCCCACACAGTAGGCGTGGTGTTGCGTGAGTCGGATTGTGGTGCGCCACCCGCTGTACGCCACGCGGCGGCGGTGTCAATAC
>CAZBNX010000062.1:5732-8458 GCA_964493255.1 uncultured Pseudomonas sp. | reverse complement strand
TCGTGGTCGTGGTCGTGGTCGTGGTCGTGGTCGTGGTCGTGGTCGTGGTCGTGGTCGTGGTGACGATGTTCAGCGCAACGGGTGTGACAACCTAATTCTTGCTCAAACTGCACGGTGCTGTGTTCGATGCCAAAACGGTCATGCAGCACCTTTGTTACTGCGCGCAAAAAGTGGTCATCGTGCGGGAGCTGATGCAAAGTCAGGTGGGCGCTTAACGCGATTTCGGTCGTACTCAACGCCCAAACGTGTAAATCATGCACGTCGCGCACTTCAGGCAATTCGGCTAAATAGTGGCGCAATCCGGCCACATCTACCTGTGTGGGCACGCCGTCAAACAGCAAATGCACGCTCTGCCGAAATAACGACCACGTTCCCCACACAATAACCACCGCAATCACGACCGTTGCCAGCGGGTCAATCCAGCTCCAGCCTTTCCACAGGTATAAGCCGCCCGACACCATCACGCCCAGCGACACCAGCGCATCTGCTGCCATGTGTAGAAACGCGCCGCGAATGTTCAAATCATCATGGCTGCCGGAGAAAAACAGCGCCGCCGTCAACCCGTTGACCAGCACACCCGCCGCCGCAACCCAAATCACCGTCGTGCCGGAAAAGGCTTGTGGTTCTTGGAAACGACCAATCGCTTCCCAACCCAGCGAGCCCATCGCAATCAGCAGCGCAACCGCATTGAGAAAACTGGCCAAAATGGGGCCACGTCGCCAACCGTAAGTAAGGTGCTCGGTGGTCGGGCGACGGCTGAATAACAGCGCCACCCACGCCAACACCAACCCCGCCACATCGCTCAGGTTATGCCCCGCATCCGCCAGCAACGACAACGAATTACCTTGCCAGCCAAAAAACACCTCAATCAGAACAAAGGCAAAATTCAGCGCAATGCCCACTTTGAACGCGCGGTCAAAATGCGTCGGTGCGTGATGGTGATGGCCATGCCCATGATGATGAGCGCCGTGAGAAAGCCCCATTAAAGTCTCCAGAAAACAACTAATTAGGTGAAGTAACCCAGTGTCACCGCATACAACATGACATAGCGCGAACCTTTCGCCAGTGTGACCAACGCCAAAAAACGCCACAGAGATTCGCGCAACATTCCGGCTATTAGCGTCAACGGGTCACCGACGATGGGCAGCCAACTCAGCAACAAACTCCAACGCCCATAACGCTGATACCAACGCTGCGCGCGTTCTAATTGCGCGGGACTGGCCGGAAACCAGCGCCGCTCGCGGAAGCGTTCAATTTGGCGTCCTAGCTGCCAATTCAAGACAGAACCCAGCACGTTCCCGACCGTTGCCACCCCCAACAGCGCCCATGCCGAGGCGCTGCCTTTCAGCAACAAGGCCACTAAAACCGCTTCAGATTGCATCGGCAACAGGCTGGCGGCACCAAACGCCGCTAAAAACAAGCCGAGGTATTCACCCCACTCTGGCATCACAGCACCTATTCGGCGTCATCTTGATTGAGGGTGGCGTAATCAAAACCGTACACATCGCTAAACCACACAGGGCCGTCTTCAGTCATGCCGCCGTAAGTGATACGCAGCGCCAGCAACTGCTGGCCATAACCCATTTCCGCCAAACGCTGCGGAAATAAATCACGGTAAAAACTGCTGGCATCTTCGTAGGCGTCACTATCGCGGCTTTCGGGTGTAGCAAAATCATGCTGCAAACGGGCGTAGAACTGCTCTAAACGTGCGGCGAAATCGTCCGAAGCGTAGATAAATTCATCTTCATCACCGCCAAATACAAACGCCAGATGCGCGCACGGTGTTTCGACCTGCTCGTCGTCTTCGACCACATATTGCGCCTGCCCGCAAAGAGGGCAGCACACACACGGCGGCTCGACACCAAACGGTTGCTCCACCGCGACATAACCCACGGGCCCCACAGAGACTGGCTTTTCCATCACAACCTCACAAAAGAAACTGCCCGCCAAAGCGGGCAGTGAGCACACAGCGCCTGATTAGTATTGAGCGCCCGGAATAGCGCGCAAATTGACTTCTACGCGACGGTTTTGCTGACGGCCTGACTCGGTGTTGTTGCTGGCGATGGGCTGGTCGGGGCCTGCGCCGCGCACGGTGATGCGTGAAGGGTCAACACCTTGAGAAATAAGATAATTTGCCACGCTTTGGGCGCGACGCTGTGACAGCGCCATGTTTGTTTGACGGCTGCCCACGCTATCGGTGTGACCGACAATTTCAATCACATTGCGGTCAAATTGACGGAACGAGCCTGCCAGATTATTCAGCGGCGCATAAAAACCGCTGGAAATGTCGGCGGAATTGGTGGCAAAGGTGATATTGCCGGGCATGACTAACTGGATGTCATCGCCTTGGCGCTGCACTTCGATGCCAGTGCCTTGCATTTGCTGGCGCAGTTGTTCTTCTTGTTTGTCGGCGTAATAACCGTAACCGGCTGCCGCTGCCCCCGCGACCGCCGCGCCAATCAGCGCCCCTTGACCACGGTTATTGTGGTTAATCGCTGCGCCTGCGACCGCACCGGCCAGCGCACCCAAGCCACCGTACATGGCGGTTTTGCTGGTGCCTGAGGTGCCGCCTTGTTGCGGTTGTTGTTGTGGGTACTGGCCTTGGGTAGCGCAACCAGTAATCAGCGTCATGACGGTGAATGACAGGGCCAAACGAGTGCTGAATTTCATTGGGTAATCTCCTTGAGTAACCCGTGGAACGAACCAAAATCATCCTGTGTCAGCGC